>DATEKT010000098.1:0-85252 GCA_035277305.1 Steroidobacteraceae bacterium
GCCGATGATGCCGCTGCCCGACAGGTGCGCCTTGATGAGATCCGACTCGAAGTACTCGCCGAGAAAGTCGCCGATGCTCATCGTGTAGAAGCGGATGGTGTCGTAGATCGTCTGCTCGCCGAGCTTCGCGAACTCCTTGCCGAGATAGATCATCTCCTTGATGTCCCGCGGCCGTAGCGACGTCGGATCCGGCGGCGTGCGCAGCAGCAGCGGGCGGATGAACTTGCACTGGCGCATCACGTCCGTCGAATAGCGGTGATAGGCGTCCGCATCGCGCGCGTTGTGGCGCGCGAATTCGCGACGCTGCACGTCGTGATCGGTGTAGTTGCCCAGGATGTCGCCGGTGCTCGTGATGCTCACGCCACCGCCGTACGGCACGACCTGCAAGCCATGGCGCGCCAGCTCCAGGTCGCGGAACAGCTCCGGGCGCAGCAGGCTGCACACGTAGGAGCAGTTCGAGTAGATCCAGCCTTCCTGGATCTCGCGGCTGACGGCGGCGCCGCCGATCCACGGATTGCGCTCCAGCACCAGCACCTTGAGGCCCGAACGCGCCAGATAGGCTGCATTGGTGAGGCCGTTGTGTCCGGCGCCCACGACGATGGCATCGTAGCTCTTCATTGCTTTGCGACGTCCTCAACCAGCACGGTGCGCCTGCGCAGCCGGGACCTTGCCCACCACACGATTGACCGCCGTCTCGAATCTTTCGAGCGTTTCCCCGAGGCAACGCTCGTCGTGCGCTTCGCAGACGAACCAGGGCTCGCGGGAGTCCGGTTCGCACAGCACCCCCAGGTCATGGAGCTCGGGGGCGAGCGCTTCGTAGAAAGTGTAATCGCTGCTGGCCCAGTCGCGATAGTTCCGCGGCGGCTGCTCGCTGAAGAACAGGCCGCTCATCGAGGGGTGGCCGCTGAAAGAGTGCCGGATGCCACGCTGGGAGAGGATCTGGCTCATGCCCGCGCGCAGGCGCGTGCCGTAGTCGGCGATCGTTTGCAGCGCCGGCGTCTCATCGAGAATCTCCAGCGTCTTCTCGGCAGCCGCGAGCGCGACCGAGTGAGCGGTGAAGGTGCCGCCGTGCACCACACCCTTGCCGCAGCGGCGCATGATGTCCTCGCGGCCGGCAAGAACGGAGATCGGGTAGGTGTTGGCCATTGCTTTGGCGAAGGTGCACAGGTCGGCGCGCACGCCGAACAGCTCCTGCACGCCGCCGCGCGCCACGCGGAAGCCCGTCTTCACCTCGTCGATGATCATCAGAATCCCGTAGCGGTCGCACAGCTCGCGCGCCGCGTGCAGATACTCGCGAGTGGCCGAGATGGAGCAGCAATTGCCCATGATCGGCTCGATGAGAAACGCGGCGAGCTCATGCCCGTAGGCCTTGAACACGCTTTCCAGCCGGTCGGCATCGTTCATCGGAACCGCATGCAGCAGCGCGCGCAGGATGCTGGGCACGCCGCCGCTGTAGGGCACCAGGTGCGGGTCGCCGGTATTCGGTTTCCAGTCTTCGATCGGCGTGTACCACAAGGCCGAATCGAACACGCCGTGATACCCGCCTTCCACCACGACGTATGCATCTTTGCCGGTGTGCGCGCGCGCCAGGCGCAGCGCAGCCATGACGGCCTCGGTACCGGAATTGGAGAAGCGGACCATCTCGGCGGCGGGCACCATCTTCGAGATGCGCTGGGCGACGGTGTACTCGCGCTCGGTCGCGAAGGCGAAGACGCCGCCCACATCGATGCCCGCGCGCGCGGCGGCATCCACTCTCGGGTCTGCATAGCCGAGGATGCACGGGCCGTACGCCATGCGGTAATCGATGTATTCGTTGCCGTCGATGTCGGTCAGTCGCGCGCCTTTCCCGGCAGCGATGTAGATCGTCTTGTCCTCGCCCCAGTAGCGGAAGTTCGATGAAACCCCCAGCGGCAGGCGGGTGACGGCCTTCTGGAAATGAGCGTTCGAGCGTTGCAGGCTGCGAGCCATGGGGGGACCTCCTGGAGCTGCGCGCTTCGATGAGCGCGCACCGGCAGGGTCCCACAAATCGAGGCTCCGCGTCCATTCCCACTGAATAGCCATTCATTCATTGAAAAGCGCGCGGAACGGGTTAGTATCGCGTCCTGAGTGCCCGCGAGGGTGTGCACGAGCTCACCGGCCTTGCCCGATTCCGTCCCGCAGTCCAAGCGTCGCCGCTTGCCCAGGAAGCAGGGCCGCACGGCTGCGCCGGAGGAGCGCCGGGCACAGCTGATCGAGGCCACCATTCGCTGCGTTGCCGGCCGCGGGCTGGCCGAGACCACCATTGCCACCGTCGCCAAAGAGGCGGGTCTCAGCCAGGGAATCATCAACCTGCATTTCCAGAGCAAGGAGCGGCTGCTGACGGAAACGCTGCGCTATCTCGCGGACGAGTACCGGACGGCCAGCAACAACGCGACAGCGAATTCGCAAGCCGATCCCGCCGCTGGCCTGCGGGCGCTGGTGGACATGTGCTTTCAGCGGAGCATCTGCAACCGCGACAAGCTCGCAGTATGGTTCGCGTTCTGGGGCGAGCGCAGGTTTCGCCCCACCTATCGGCGCATTTGCGCCGCGCGCGACAACGCGCACGATGAGCTGGTCCGCACCATGTGTACGAATCTCTGCAAGCAGGGCAACTATTCGGAAGTGGAACCGGTGCTCGTCGCCAACGCTCTGTCGGCGCTGACGGATGGTCTGTGGCTCGACTTGCTGGTGCGGCCGGAATCCATGAAGCGGGAGCAGGCGTGGCGCATCACCATGTCGTACCTCGCCGATGCGTTCCCGCGCCACTTTCAGCAGCCGGGCCTGAAGGCACGGGGGTAAACGGTATGGATGTCCTGCTCGACGATGTGGCACTCGCCTGGCGCAACCGCGCTGCCGAGTTCGCGAGCAAGGAGCTCATACCCTGGGAAGTCGAAGCAGAGCTGCACGAAGGCAAGCTGCCTCCGGAAGTGCACGCACGACACAAGCAGCGTGCGGTGGAGCTCGGCTTGAGCGCGCTGGACGTGCCCTCCGCGCACGGCGGCCTCGATACACGAGTGATCGATCAGGTCGCTGTCTGGGAGCAGCTCGGCCGCGTCACCAACGCGCTCTGCTGGTGTTTTTCCGAGCCGCAGCGCTGGATGTTCGAAGCCTGCACGCCCGAGCAGCTCGAGCGTTTCGTGCTGCCGCTCATGAAGGGCAAGCGCAAAGAGTGCTACGCCATCACGGAAAGCGGCTCGGGATCGGACGTCGATATTCAGACCACCGCGCGGCGCGTTGCCGGCGGCTACGCGATCAATGGCGAGAAGTGGTACGTCACCAGCGCCAACCACGCCGACTACTTCATCCTGCAGGCACGCTTGACCGACGGTGCGCACGCCGGCTCCGACTGCATGTTCTTCATCGACAAGGATCGGGCCGGCATCGAGCTGGTGCGCACGCCGGCGTACAGCCACACGTTCAGCGATCATCATCCGATCTTTCGCTTCAACGACGTCATCGTGCCGGAGAATCAGCGACTGGGTCCCGAGGGCGACGGCATGCGCCACTCTCACAGCTGGTTTCGGCGCGAGCGCGTGATGATCGCCGCGCGCTGCTGTGGCGCCGCCACTCGCCTGCTCGAGGAAGCGAGGGAGTTCGCAGCGACGCGCATGATCGGGGGCGAGCCGCTGGCGGAGAAGCAGCTGATCCAGGCGATGTTCGCGGACAGCGTCACCGAGCTCTGGGCGACGCGGCTCATGACTTATGAAGCGGCGCACGCGCACGATCGCGGCGACGAGCTGAAGTCACTGCACGCGCGCTGCTCGATCGTCAAGCTGTACGCATCGGAGATGGCCAACCGGGTCGCCGATCGCGTGCTGCAGGTTTTCGGCGGACGCGGCTACATGCGGGAAAACGCCGCCGAGCGCTTCTTTCGCGAGCTGCGCGTGGATCGTATCTGGGAGGGCGCCAGCGAGGTGCAGCGGCTGATCATCGCGCGGGCATTCCTGAAACGCGGGATCGAGGGTATGTAGATGCGACGGCTCGCCCTCGCCATCGCAGCGCTCGCGTCCACGTGGACGCTCCCGGGGGCAGCCGCGGAGGAGAAGGTCCTCAACGTCTTCACGTGGCCGGACTACATCGCGCCGGACACGATCGCGAATTTCGAGGCCGAGTACGGCATCCGGGTCAACTACGACACGTATGACTCCACCGAGATGGCGGAGGCGCGGCTGCTGGCGGGCCACACCGGCTATGACGTGGTGGATCATGCAGCACGCTATTCGGCGCGGCTGATTCCAATCGGCGTTTACCGGCCGCTCGACCGCTCGCGGCTGAGCAACTGGCGCAATCTCGATCCCTGGGTGCTCAAGTCGCTCGAGGATTCCGACCCCGGCAATCGCTACGGCATTCCTTACCTGTGGGGCACCACGGGCTTCACTTACAACGTCAGGATGATCCGCGAGCGCATGCCGGACGCTCCCGTCGGCAGCGGCGACATGATCTTCAAGCCGGAGATCGCGCGCCGCTTCGCCGATTGCGGCATCACGTTTCTCGATGAGCCCACGGACGTGATTCCGATGGCGATGCGCTACCTCGGCCACGACCCCAACAGCATCGAGCCCGAGCACCTGGCGCAAGTGGAAGCGTTGCTGAAGGGCGTGCGGCCCTACATCCGCTATTTCAGCTCCGCGAAGATGCTCGTCGACCTGCCCAACGAGGAAGTCTGCATCGCCATGAGCTGGTCCGGCGACTATGCGCAGGCGATGCAGCGCGCGAAAGAAGCGGGCCGGCCGGTCCAGCTCGCATACACCACGCCGCGCGAAGGCACGATGGCGTGGTTCGATCTGTGGTTCATTCCGGCCGATGCGCCGCATCCGGACAACGCGCACCTGTTTCTCAACTACCTGCTGAGGCCCGAGGTGATCGCGGCCATCAGCAACGAAACCCGCTACGCTGCGGCCAACACCAAGGCGCTGCCGCTGGTGCTTCCGGAAGTGCGCGACGATCCCGCGGTGTATCCGCCGGAAGCGCTGAGGTTGACCTTGCGAGAAGGCATTCTGCATACCCCGAAAGAGGAACGCCTGAGATCCCGCCTGTGGTCTCGCGTGAAGACCCGGTTGTGAGCCAGCATGACGCGACGCCCATGGTGCAGATCCGCGACCTGTCGAAGCGATTCGGCGATGCCGTCGCGGTCGATGGAGTGTCGCTCGACATCGCTCGCGGCGAGCTGTTCGCCATCCTCGGCAGCTCCGGCTGCGGCAAGACGACGCTGCTGCGGATGCTGGCGGGGTTCGAGCAGCCGAGCGGCGGCAGCATCGTCATCGACGGTGTCGACGTCACCGACGCTCCGCCTTACGAGCGGCCGGTCAACCTGATGTTCCAGTCGTACGCATTGTTTCCGCACATGACGGTGTTCGACAACATCGCATATGGCCTGAAGAAGGAGCGCCTGCCGCCGCCCAAGATCAAAGAGCGCGTGGCGGAGATGCTCGCGCTGGTGCAGCTCGAGCCGCTCGCTGCGCGCAAGCCCGACAAGCTTTCCGGCGGCCAGCAGCAGCGGGTTGCTCTTGCTCGCGCGCTGGTGAAGCGGCCGAAGCTGCTGCTGCTGGATGAGCCGCTCGCTGCCCTGGACAAGAAGCTGCGTGAGCACACGCAGTTCGAGCTCAGCAACCTGCAATACCAGCTTGGCACTACATTCGTGCTGGTGACCCACGACCAGCATGAGGCGATGACGCTCGCGGGCCGCATCGCCGTGATGGCCGCGGGCCGGATTGCGCAGGTCGGCACGCCGGGCCAGGTCTACGAGTATCCGGCCACGCGCGACGTCGCCAGTTTCGTCGGCAACATCAACCTCATCGACGGCCGCGTGACGACCTGCGAGGCGGGTCGGATCTCGTTGCAGTGTCCGACGCTGAACGCGCAGGTCGCCGTGCTTTGCGAAGAGCAGCTCGGCGCGGGGACCGAGATCTGCGTGGCCGTGCGGCCCGAGAAGATCACGATCAGTCGGGAAGCGCCCGATGCGCGCGATCGCAACGTGGTGAAGGGCGTCGTGCGCGATCTGGGCTACTTCGGCGAGCAATCGCTGTACCGGGTGCTCCTGCAGAGCGGCGCCGTGCTGCAGGTCAGCGCGCAGAACATCAAGCGCATGGCGACCAAGACGGTCGAGTGGGACGACGAAGTGTTCCTGTCGTGGGAAGTGGCGAGCACGATTCTCCTGCGCACATGACGAACCCCTCCATCATCAATGGCGGAGATACCCGGCGCTGGCTGCGCGCCACGGTGCTCGTGCCGTATGCATGGCTGCTGCTGTTCTTCCTCACGCCGTTTCTGATCATCCTGAAAATCAGCTTCGCGGAGCCGGTGGTGGCGCAACCGCCGTTCACCTCGCTGCTCGAATGGGGCGCGCAGGGATTTGCAGGCTTGCGCGCGACGTTCGACAACTATCTGTTCCTGTTCGAGGACGCGTACTACGGCATCATTTATCTCGCGTCCCTGAAGATGGCGGCGATCGGCACGCTGCTGTGCCTGCTGCTCGGTTACCCGATGGCGTATTTCATAGCGCGGCAGCCGCCGCGGCGCCGCCAGGTCCTGCTGCTGGCAGTCATCCTGCCGTTCTGGATCTCATTCCTGCTGCGTGTCTATGCGTGGATCGGCTTGCTCGGCAACCGCGGCATCATCAACGAGCTGCTGCTGCGAGCGGGAATCATCGACACGCCGCTGACCCTGCTCTACAACGATTTCGCGGTGTATCTCGGCATCGTCTACTCCTACCTGCCGTTCATGATCCTGCCACTGTATGCGAATCTGGAGCGGCTCAATCTCGACCTGCTCGATGCGGCGTCCGATCTCGGCGCGCGGCGCTGGCAGGCGTTCGTCGATATCACTCTGCCGCTCTCCAGGCCGGGCATCGTCGGTGGATGCCTGTTGGTGTTCATCCCCGCGGTCGGCGAGTTCACGATTCCGGCATTGCTCGGCGGAGCCGACACGCTGATGATCGGCCGTGTGCTGTGGGATGAGTTCTTCGTCAACCGCGACTGGCCAGTCGCCTCGGCCGTATCCATCGTGCTGCTGTTGCTGCTGCTCGTACCGATCCTCTGGTTCCAGCACAACCAGAATCGGGAGCAGGAGGCGCTGCAATGAAGCGCCGCTCTCTGCTGCTGATGTCGATAGCGGCCTTCGGCTACGCATTGCTGTACGTGCCGATCATGTACGTGGTGATCTACTCGTTCAACGACTCGCGGCTGGTCACGCTGTGGGGCGGCTTCTCCACGCGCTGGTACGTCAGCCTCCTGTCGAACGAGGAACTGCTGGACGCGGCCTTGCTCAGCCTGCGCGTCGCGGTGGTGAGCGCCACTTTCGCGACCGCGCTCGGCGCCGTGGTCGCGCTGGCCTTGCGGCGCGTGCCGCGCTTACGCGGCAGACTGGTCTTGAGCAGCATGGTCACCGCACCGCTCGTCATGCCGGAGATCATCACCGGGCTGTCGCTGCTGTTCCTGTTCATCTCGATGGCGAACGTGCTCGGCTGGCCCACTACGCGTGGCGCTAGTACCATCACGATCGCGCACATCACGTTCTCGATGGCTTACGTGGTGGTGGTCGTCCGCTCGCGTCTTGCGGCGATGGATGAGTCGCTCGAGGAGGCTGCGATGGACCTGGGCGGCCGGCCGGTGGCGGTCTTTTTCGACATCACCGTGCCGATGCTGCTGCCCGCGCTGGTTTCCGGCTGGTTGCTGGCCTTTACGTTGTCGCTCGATGACCTGGTCATCTCCAGCTTCGTTTCCGGGCCGGGCGCCACGACCCTGCCGATGCTGATCTTTGCGAAGGTGCGGCTGGGGGTGACACCGGATATCAATGCCATTACGACTATTATCATTGCACTGGTGATCGTGTCAGTGGCAACAGCGTCCGTCATTTCGAACCGTCGCCGTCCGGTAGGGGCATGATGTGAATCAAGAGTTGAACAGCGTTCTGAGCAGCTGGCGCGCCGGTCACGCGTTGCCGGGCGACGTGTATCGGGATCCGCAGCTCTATGAAAAGGAGATCGAGAAGATCTTCCTGAGAGCGTGGCTGTGCGTAGGTCACCACAGCCAGATCCCCGCGAGCGGGGATTTCTTTCTGTTCGAGATCGCCAGCGAGTCCGTGATCCTCGTACGCGATCAGGACGGCCAGATCAATGCGCTGCTCAACGTCTGCCGGCATCGCGGCTCGCGGATCTGCGACGAAGCAGCAGGTCACACGGCGCGCCTCACTTGCCGCTATCACGGCTGGTCGTACGGGCTCGACGGCGCGCTGCGCACGGCGGCGCACATGCGAGAGGGCTTCGACCGCTCGCAGCTCGGTTTGCGCAAAGTGCATTGCCGGGTCTTTCAGGGGCTCATATTCATCAACTTCGCAGCCGATCCGGCGCCGTTCGATGAGTACGAGCGCGATATGGCGGCGCCTCTCGCTCCCTATCGGCTCGACCGCGCAAAGGTCGCTCATCGGCAGAACTATCCGATCGCCAGCAACTGGAAGCTCGCGGTGGAGAACTATTGCGAGTGTTACCACTGCGCGCCGGCGCACCCCGAGTACACAGTCGGCCACGGTCGGGCGATCCCGGCCGCGGCATGGGAATGCTCGATCGATCAGATGAGAGCGCGCGCACCTTCGTACGGCCTCAGCGACATCGAGGTCAGCCGCTCATGGCTGCAGTCCGGCCGCTTCGGCCTGGATCGTGGATACGAGCGCTACCCGCTGCTGCGCGGGCACAAGACCGGTAGCCGCGACGGCGGTCCGGTTGCACCGCTCCTCGGCACTATTACCGGTTATGACGGCACAGCCACTGATCTGCATTTCGGCCCGATGACCTTCGGGCTCGCGTACAGCGATCACGTTGTGACGTATCGATTCACGCCTCGCGGCCAGTACAACACGGACTGCGAGATCACCTGGCTCGTGAACGAGTCCGCTGTCGAGGGCAAGGATTACGACCGCGCCGCTCTGACGTGGCTGTGGGACGTGACGACGATTGCGGACAAGAAGATCATCGAGCGCAATCAGGCAGGCGTGGACTCGCGTTTTTACGAGCCCGGCCCGTTGTCCAAATTCGAGGACTTCTCGGGCCGTTTTCTGCAGTGGTACGTGACGACGATGCTGGAGGGGTAAGTCATCATGACAGGCGAGAACAAGAAGGCTTCGAGGGCGACGTCACGCGAAGTGACCGCGGCGATCTCGGCGATCCTGTCGATTCCAGGAGTCGCATGGGTGCAGACCGCGCATGCGCAAACCGAATCGGTACGCTCCGAAGGCGTGCTGCAGGAGGTGATCGTCACCGCAACACGCCGCGCAGAACGACTGCAGGACATTCCTGAGTCGATCACCGCGTTCGACTCGCAGGCCATCGCCATCAGAGGCCTGCAGCAGATGGACGATTACGCGAGGCTCGTCCCGGGCCTGGCGATCAGCGAGCGCGAGCCCGGCGGCACGACCATCGTGTTCCGTGGCGTAACGACCTCCGGCCTCCAGTTCGGCTCCGTGTCCTCGTCGGGACTCTATCTCGATGAGCAACCGATCACGCAGAGCGGCCGCAGCCCCGATCCGCGGCTCATCGACATCGAGCGGGTGGAAGCGCTGCGCGGTCCGCAGGGCACGCTCTACGGCGCCAGCTCGCAGTCCGGCACGCTGCGGGTGATCACCAACAAGGCAGATCCGAAAGGCTTCGATGCCTGGGCCGACGCCGAGCTCTCCAGCACCAGCGGCGGCGGCATCAGCCACGATCTCAGCGCGATGGTCAACGTCCCGTTGGTGCAGGACAAGCTAGCCGTGCGCCTGGTCGGCTTCTCTACGGAAGACGCCGGCTTCATCGACCGGGTGTTGAGTGACAGCGCGGGCGGGACGTACAACAATGCAGACGTGGCCGACAAGGATGTCAACACTATCAAGACGACCGGCGCCCGCGCATCCTTGCGCTGGGACGCGACAGACAACGTCAATGCGACACTGGCTGTGGTTTTCCAGGACGTAGAGGCCGACGGTCACGGCGACATCACCCGCGGCGCAGGCGATCTCAATCAGGTCCGCTTCGAGGACGAGAGCCTCGACGACAAGTGGTATCAGCTGGGATTGACGATCAACGCCGGCCTGCCGTTCGCCGACCTCGTGGTGTCCGGCTCGTACTTCGATCGGGATTTCCGCTACGAGGCGGATGCCACCGACTACGAATTCGCGTTCAACCAGAACGCGATCTACTACGACACGCCGATCTACGATTTCGGCGGCGACCCGCGCGGCTTCGCCACGAATCACGAAAAGACGCACATCAGTACGGTCGAGGCGCGCCTGTCTTCGCGGACCGATTCAGGCAGCCGCTGGGCGTGGATCGCCGGCGCCTTCTACAGCAAGGAGACCGGCAAGACCGAGTTCGACAGCTACGTGCGCGGCTACGAGAACACGCCGTCATTCGAATACTTCGACGCCTACGAGCAGGCCCTCACGGGCAATCCGCTCGCGCCGACCGAGCGCTGGTTCCTCGGACGTTACGACACCGAGCTGGATCAGAAAGCTGTCTTCGGCGAGCTGAGCTTCGATGTGACGGATCATTTCAAGATCACCGCCGGCGGGCGCTGGTTCGACTATGACCGCAAGTTCGGGCAGATCCAGGAACAGCCGGAAGGCTTCTCGGGTTTCTCGCGGCTCGACGGCAACCAGAAGAACAATGAGGACGGCACGGTCAAGAAGCTGAACTTCACGTACAAGCTCGACAACGATCGGCTGCTCTATGCAACGTACTCCGAGGGCTTCCGCGTCGGCGGCAGCAACCCGCTGAAACCGGCCTCGGCGCTGCCGCGCGACTACAAGTCCGATGAGTTGAAGAACTACGAGCTGGGACTCAAGAGCGAATGGCTCGACCACCGGCTGCGGTTGAACATCTCCGGCTACTACATGGAGTGGAACGATTTCGCGGTCCAGGTCGAAGACCCGCAGCCCGCGGTGTTCCAGCTCGGCTTCGTCAACCTGCCGACGGCCGAGATCAAGGGCATCGAGGCCGAGATCGCGGTGACCTTCAATCAGCAATGGCAGCTGGATGGCGCGCTCTCCTATAACGATGCCAAGACCGCGGGAGCCTCCACGCTCTCGGTCACCGATGAAGACGGCAACGAGTTCGCGTTCGCGGTGGCCGATGGCGCGCGGCTGCCGATATCGCCGGAGTGGAGCGGGTCGGTGGGTCTCGAGTTCCGGTCCGAGACGCGCCTCATGGAGGCGCAACCCTTTGCGCGCTTCGACTATTCGTACACCGGCTCATCCGTCAACTCGCTCGCGGGCATCGAGTCGGTCGTATCCGGCAATCCGGTCGAGACGCAGGACGCGTATGACATCGGCAACTTCCGGTTCGGGCTCGAATCGGACCGCTGGATCGGCTCGATCTTCGTCAACAATCTGTGGGACGAGCGCGCGGACCTGTTCATCAGCAACCGCTGGAAAGTGCCGCGGCAGGCTGTCAATCGGCCGCGAACCGTCGGAGTCTCGTTCCACTACAACTTCTGAAAGCTCCTCTGACTACGCTCATCGCAACGTCGGTGGTCCGCGGCAGCCGGCAGGGCGAGAGCCATGGCGGGGTGTATCTCGTGGACTTCGACACCGAGCGCGCCAGCCAGGTGCTCGACTGGAACACGATGAACATCGACTGGCAGGGCCGCGGCTGGGACCGCGGCCTGCGCGGCATCGCCTTCGATGGCGAAGTCGTGTACATCGCCGCCAGCGACGAGCTGTTCGCGTGGACCAGCGATTTCCGCCTGATCGGCTCGTGGCGCAACAAGTACCTGAAACATTGCCACGAGATCCATCGGCACGAGCGCACGCTGTTCCTGACTTCCACCGGCTTCGATTCCATTCTCGGATTCGACCTGGATCGCAAGAGCTTCGACTGGGGATTGCACATCGCGGCGCAGGAGGCGGGCTTCACCGGCACACCGTTCGACCCGGCGTTCGATGACGGGCCTGCGCCTTCGAATCGCCTGCATCTGAACAACGTGCATTGCGAGCGCGGCGGCATGCACATCAGCGGACTGCGCACCGGCGGAATTCTTCTGTTCAACGGTCGGGCCGTGCAGCGCTGGGTGACGCTGCCCGCGGGTGTTCACAACGCGCAGCCGTACCAGGACGGCGTGCTCTTCAACGACACCGAGGCCGACGTAGTGCGATTCGTTTCCAGAACGGGCGAGCGCGTGCTGCCGGTGCCGCGTTTCGAGGCGGCAGCACTCACGCATGTGGACGCCGCAGATGGACAACTTGCCCGGCAGGCATTCGCCCGCGGTCTGTGTGTAGTCGAAGAGGGCGTCGTCGCCTGCGGCTCCTCACCTTCCACCATTACTTTGCATCGCCTCGCAGAGGACGTGAAGCCGCGAATGGCCACGCTCACGCACGATGTGCGCAACGCCATTCACGGCCTCGATGTATGGCCCTTTGCGTGGCTGGATGGAGCAACGAAATGATCGTCCGCGTCTGTGTGTGCACGCTCATCGCGCTGACCGCGATCGGTTGCTCGCAGCGGCCACCGGCAGAAGTCGCTGACGTCGTGATTCTCGATGCAGCCGTGGTCACGATGAATCCAGCGCAGCCGCAAGCCAGCGCGCTTGCCATCCGTGACGGCAAGATTGCCTTCGTCGGCGACAATGAAGCGGCACAGAAATGGGTCGGCGAGAAGACTCGCGTCGTTCGTGCGGCGGGGGCGACCGTGCTGCCCGGGTTCATCGATACGCATATCCACGTGATGTCGGGCGCGCTTTCGCTCGATTCGTGCACCTTCGCCGATGCCCAGCTGGCGCTCGCCGAAGTTGCTGCGATCATTCGCGAATGCGTCGCGCGCACACCGGGCGACGGTTGGGTGGTCGTGCAGGATCTCAATGCCGCCGGCTTTCAGGCAGACCGCAAGGCGCTGGATGCTGTCGTACCCACGCGACCGCTGGTGCTGTGGGCCGCTGACGGGCACGTGGGTTGGGCCAACAGCGCTGCGCTGAGCAGCGCGGGCATTACTCGCAACACGGCTGACCCGGTCGATGGACGGATCGAGCGCGATCGCAAAGGCGAGCCCACCGGGTTTCTGGTCGATGGCGCGATGACGTTGCTCTCCCAGCATCTCGATAAACCGGGGCCGGAGCAGCGCGAACGGCTGCTCTCGAGAGCGTTGCACGACCTCGCCGCGGCGGGAATCACGACGTTCATGGAAGCGAACGCCGATGCGGAGACTGTCGCGACGTATGTAGCGCTGGCGAGCAAGAAGCAGCTCGCGCACCACGTCAATTTCGCGCTCGAAAGCTCGGGCAAGGCGACGGATCAGGAGTTCGTCCGGTTGAAGGAGCTGCGCGAACGTGCACAGTCGCAACCGCAGCTGCGTGCCGACATGATCAAGGTGTTCGCCGACGGCATCATCGAGTATCCGACGCAGACTGCGGCGCTGCTGGAGCCTTACCTGGATGCGAGCGGCCGGCCCACGAAGAATCTCGGCCCGACCTATCACGCACCTGAAGAGCTCGCGCAATTCGTGACCCGTGCCGAGACGGAAGGATTCGGCGTGCACATTCACGCGATCGGCGATCGTGCGACCCGTCTTGCGCTGGATGCGTTCGCGCAGGCCCGTCAGCACGGTAGCCACCGCCGCTACAGTATCGCGCATCTCGAGCTCGTCGATCCGGCCGACTTCCCGAGATTTCACGAGCTCGACGTGATTGCATCATTGCAGCTGCAATGGGCGGAGCCGGACAACTACACGGTGGAGGCCGCACTTCCCTACATCGGGCCGCAACGACAAGCGCGTCTGTATCCAGCGCGATCCTTCATTGCTGCGGGCGCCACCATCGCTGGCGGCAGCGACTGGAACGTGTCGACGTTCAATCCTTTCGAAGCCATCGGAACGGCAGTCGCGCGCAACAATCCGAAAGAGCCGCAGCGAGGTGTGCTCGGCGCGGATCAGGCGCTGAAGCCGAGCGAGATGTTCGCGGCCTACACCATCAATGCCGCTCGCATGCTCGGTCGCGATGCGGAGATCGGGTCGTTGCAAGCGGGCAAGGCTGCCGACGTCGTGGTGCTCGATCGCACTCTGAACGACAGCAGCAGCGCCGAGCAACTTCGTGGTACGCGCGTACGCACTGTGTTCGTGAACGGCACAGCACTGGTCGAGGCCCCATGAGTCACCCAACAACGGATCTTCAATCGCTACGCCGGCTGGACCTCGCTCATCATCTTCCGGCGCAACAGAACTACCGGTTGATGGAGCAGCTGGGCGGGAGCCGGATCATCACGCGTGCCAAGGGCTGTCGCATCTACGATGCCGACGGAAGCTCGTTGCTCGACGGCATGGCAGGCCTGTGGTGCGTGAACGTGGGCTATGGCCGGGAGGAGCTGGCGCGCGCTGCATATGAGCAGATGTTGCAGCTGCCTTACTACAACACGTTTTTCAGAACGGCGACGACGCCAACCGTGCTGCTGGCAGCGCGCCTGGCGCAGCTCACGGGCGGCGAGCTCAAGCATTTGTTCTTCAGCAGCTCCGGGTCCGAAGCGATCGACACCGCATTTCGCCTCGCGCGCCATTATTGGACAGTGGTCGGGCAGCCGAGCCGCAAGATTTTCATCAGCCGCTGGAATGCCTATCACGGCTCGACGGTCGCGGGCGCGAGTCTCGGCGGAATGAAGTTCATGCATGCACAGGGCGGCCTGCCGATCCCGGGCATCGAGCACGTCATGCAGCCATACGCGTTCGGCGAAGGCTTCGGCGAGGATCCGCAAGCGTTTGCCGAGCGCGCCGCGAATGCGATCGAGGAGCGAATCCTTGCAGTCGGTCCGGAGAATGTCGCGGCGTTCATCGGCGAGCCGGTGCAGGGTGCGGGCGGAGTGATCATTCCGCCGCCGGGCTACTGGCCGCGCGTGGAGGCGATCTGTCGCCGCCACGGCATCCTGCTCATCTGCGACGAAGTCATTTGCGGGTTCGGGCGGCTGGGGCGCTGGTTCGGCCATCAGCACTTCGGCGTCACCCCCGACATCATCACGATGGCGAAAGGCCTGTCCTCCGGCTACATGCCCATCTCGGCGACGGCGGTCTCCGCGCGCATCGTGGCGGCGCTCAGAGAGAACAACGATGAGTTCGCACACGGCTTCACCTATTCAGGGCACACGACGGCCGCGGCCGTGGCGCTGCAGAACATCGAGCTCATTCAAGGCGAAGGGCTGGTCGAGCGAGTGGCGACGGACGTGGGTCCGTACCTGGCCCGGGTGCTGGCGAGCCTGGGCACGCACGAGCTGGTCGGGGAAGCGCGCTCGCTCGGATTGATCGGCGCAGTGGAGATCGTGCGCAAGAAGGGCACCAATGACCGGTTCGGCGGCAAGGAAGGCACGGCGGGTCCCATCGTGCGCGATCTCTGCATCCGCAACGGCCTGATGGTGCGTGCGATTCGCGATACGATCGTCATGTGTCCGCCGCTGGTGGTCACGCACGCTGAAATCGACGAGATGGTGAGCATCCTGCGGCGCTCGCTCGACGAGGCCGTGCAACCGCTGCGCGAGTTGCCCTAGGAGGCTCGCTTTGCGTCAACCGCTTGCGCCCAAGGCCACGTTCGACGAGGCCATCGCGCTCATCAACGCCGGCAACCTCGCCGGCGCCAACGCTCGTTGCCGCGCAGCGTTGCAGACGTACCCACGCGACGTGAACATGCTGGCGCTGCTCGGTGCGCTGCTCATCAAGATGAACCGGGCAGAGGAGGCCGCAACGACGCTGCAGCAGGCCATCGCGCTGGCGCCGACCTTCGCGAAGCCGCACGAGGATCTCGGCCGGTTGCTGGTGCAACAGAACCGCATGCAGGAAGCGTTGCCTTACCTGGAGCGCGCGACCCGCCTGGATCCCAATCTCGCGGATGCCTGGCTCGCGTTCGGCAAGGCGCTCGCGGCGGTGGGCCGTGGGGCAGACGCCGATGCTGCGTTCGAGAAGTGTTTCGCGCTCTCGCCCGAGCGCCGCTTCATGGCGCTTGCCGCCGAGCATCAGAAGGAAGGCAGGCTCGACGAAGCCGAGCAGCTCTACCGCCGGGTTCTGCGGCACAACCCGGACAACGTCGACGCCATGAGGTTGCTCGCGTTGATCGCCCTGCAAGGCGGACACGACAACCAAGCGGAAAGCCTGCTGCAGAAGGCGCTGTCGCTGGCCCCGGATTTTCTGGCGGCGCTCCTGGACCTCGGCCGCCTGCGCAAAGAGCAGGACCGCTATGCCGAAGCGCTGGAGTGCTTCGACCGTGCAATTTCACTGGACGCGACCAATGCGCAGGCGCACTACCTGCGCGGCGCGACGCTCGCGCCGGCAGCGTTTACGCATGAGGCCATCGAAGCATACCAGCGCTGCGTCGCGCTTCGTCCGGATCACATCGGTGCGTTGATGGGGCTGGGCCACGTTCTGAAAGCGGTGGGGCGGTATCACGACGCTGTTGCGTCCTATGACGCCTGCATACGCCTGCGCCCCGACCTGGGAGAGACTTACTGGAGTCTCGCGAACCTGAAGACGTATCGATTCGACGATGCGACCGTCGCGCGCATGGAGCAGCAGATCGCGGCGGGCGGATCGACCGTGCAGTCCGACGTGAATTTTCTGTTTGCGCTCGGCAAGGCGTACGAGGATCGCGGCGATTTCGACCAGGCGTGGCACTTCTATCGCGAGGGCAATACCCGGCAGCGCGCCGAGGTCTCCTACGACCCGGTGCAGACGGAAGCCACCAACGACAGGCTCGTGCGGGTCTTTTCCGCGGAGTTTCTGCAGTCGCGCGTCGGGGTCGGCAATCCGGACGCCGCGCCCATTTTCATCCTGGGCTTGCCTCGCTCGGGCTCGACGCTGCTGGAGCAGATCCTCGCCAGTCACAGCGAGGTGGAGGGCACGAGCGAGCTGCCATACCTGGGGCGGATCACGACCTGGCTCAATCGCAATCGTGCCGAGGGCATCAACTATCCCGAAGCGGTGCGCGAGCTGCGCGCAGAGGACTTCGCGAGACTCGGTTCGGACTACCTGGGCTATGCGCGGATGCATCGCCGCCAGGGCGCGCCGCGGTTCATCGACAAGATGCCGAACAACTTTCCGAGCATCGGCCTGCTGGCGCTCATCCTGCCGAACGCGCGCATCATCGACGCGCGCCGCCATCCGCTCGACGCGTGCCTGAGCTGCTATCGGCAATTGTTCGCCAAAGGCCAGGCGTTCACATATGACCTGACGGAGATCGGCGAGTACTACCTGCAGTACCAGCGAATGATGGACCACTGGGCACAGGTGCTGCCGGGGCGGGTGCTCACCGTGCAATACGAAGAAGTGGTCGCGGACTTCGAGACGCAAGCGCGCCGCTTGCTGGATTTCTGCGGACTGCAGTGGGAGGAGGCCTGCCTGCGGTTTTACGAGAGCGATCGGCCGGTGCGCACGCCGAGCTCAGAGCAGGTTCGCCAGCCGATCTACGATCGCTCAGTCGGCCACTGGCAGCACTACGCTGCACATCTCGACGAGCTCACGACGGTGATTGCGCCGCTGCGCGAGCGCTACCGCCGGTATGAGCCGGAACGTAGTCGAAAATAAAATGGATGCGGTCCGTATCACCCTTGTTCATGACGCTATGGACCATTTGGTTATTGATCTCATAGGCCTCGCCGACCTGCAGCGAAACCGGCCGCCCATCGATCATGAACCGCACGCGCGGGTTGGTGACGATGGGCACGTGGATCCGGTGCCCCGCCGCGAAGGACGGATGCGAGTCCCGGTGCGGCAGGATGAGGCCGCCCGGCATGAGCTTCGCCGCCATGGCGCGGATGATCGTGCCGCCGGGCGGGTACCAGTTGCGGATGATGTCGTGCATGAGCGGCACCGCCAGGTCCGCGAAACGGTCCCAGCCGGGCTGTTTGCTGACCTCGAGCTCCGGCCAGTTCGACACCTCGGCGAACAGCAGCACGATGGAGCGGGTTTGCTCATGAACCTCGAAGCTCTTCTGCCGCTCCACATTCTCGTTCCACGCCGCCTCGTCGGCAGCGAGAATCGCGGCGGCCAGCGCCTGCATCTGCACCTTCCCGAAGGGCCGAACCGGTACTCCGATATCCATGAAAGCGAGCCTATAAGCAATGATGCGGCCTGAGCAACCCTCATACATCCTGGTCACCTGGTGCCCGGACACCACGGGCATCGTCGCGGCTATCGCCGGCTTCCTCGCGGCACACAACGCGCTCATCACCGAGGCGCAGCATTACGACGATCCATCGACGGATACGTCCTTCATGCGCACCGTGTTCCGCGACAACGGCCAGGGGATGCCCGCCATCGCGGAGCTGGATACGCAATTCGGTGAAAAGGTCGGCCGGCGCTTCAAGATGAACTGGCAGTTTCACGACGCGCGCCGCAAGTGCAAGACGCTGCTCGCCGTATCCCGGCAGGGACACTGCCTCAACAGCATCCTGCATCGCTGCAGTACCGGTACGCTGCCGCTCGAGGTGACTGCCGTCGTCTCGAACCACCAGGACATGCGCAGCCTCGCTGAGTGGCACGGGCTGCCGTATCACTACCTGCCCATCATCAATGGCGACAAGGCGGCGCAGGAGAAGCGCATCGTCGAAGTGTTCGAGAAATCGGGTGCGGAGCTGCTGGTGCTGGCGCGGTACATGCAAATTCTCTCGGAGGACACCTGCCGGCATTTCGACGGCCGCGCGATCAACATCCATCACTCATTCCTGCCCGGATTCAAGGGCGCGAAGGCGTATCATCAGGCTCACGAGCGCGGCGTCAAGCTGATCGGCGCGACCGCGCACTACGTCACGATGGATCTCGACGAAGGCCCGATCATCGAGCAGGGCGTCGAGCGCGTGGATCACACGCTCTCAGCGGAGAGCGTGACGGTGATCGGTGGAGAGCTCGAGAGCATCGTGCTGAACCGCGCGCTGCAATGGCATGCGGAGCGCAGGGTGCTGCGGAACGGGAACAAGACTGTCGTATTGAAGTGATCTGGTCGTCAGGCGGATCTCTTCGAGCGAGCCGCTTCGCGAGGACGTCTGGACTTCAGGCCTGCCACCAATGTCGGCACGACATCGCGAAGATGTCTCGCGAATGCCTGCAGATGATTTGCCGCAGGCGGAATCGGCCGCCAGACGGCCTCGAAAGCGATGAGAACCCTCTGCCCGGTCTTGTCGAGGATCGCAAACGCGTGCGCGGCCTTCGCTGATACCTTCGATTCCGGCAACACGGCCGCGCCCACCCCCAACTGCGCCCACTGCTCGAGCACCTGATAGCTCATGGCCTCGCCGGAGTATTGGTGCAGGGCGCGCCGATGCCGGCGAAACAATCCACGCGTTGCAGGCGCGAGCCCGCAGGCGTCGGGAACCATGACGAACGTCTCCTGCGCGATGTCCCGGAAGTCCACGCATCCTTCCCGAACGGTGCCGCGCCACTCGAAGCGACTCGGGATGAACAGCAAGGGCTCCCGATACAGATAGGCACGCGTGAGGCGAGGCGTGCGGCTCGTCTTGTGCGCGTCGACGACGCCAAAAGCGAAATCGATGAGCCCTTCGTCGAGCGCACGGTAGAGATCGTCCAGGTTCATGTCGCGCAGGACCAGGTCGACTTCGGGATTCTGGGTGCGGAATGGTTCGATCACCGCCTCGAGGAGCGCGGCGCTGACCAGCGGCGAGGTGCCGATGCGAACCAGGCGCTTCTGCGGATTGAGAAAGACCCGTGCCTGGAGCACGAGCGCCTCTTGCGCAGCGAGCACGCCCGTAATGGCGGGCAGCAGGTGTTCTCCAAACGCGGACAGGGAGACCTTGCGCGTCGTTCGCACGAACAAGCGCTGGCCGAGCTCGTCTTCCAGTTCGGCGATGCCGTTGGAGAGCGTCGGCTGCGTCACGAAGCACGCCGCCGCTGCCGCGGTGAATGACCCGGTAGCCGCGAGCGCCCGGACGAAGCGGAGCTGGGACAGGTTCATCGGTGATTTATAGCACAGGTCTATCAATAGAATGGGAAATGGCAATTTCACTCTGAGTGACCGACTGGCTAAGTTACCGCCCATGAACCTGAACTCAGATATTGCGTTGCGCGTGGTCGTGGACTCGGGCGCCGTGGCGTGGACTGACTCTCCCGAACCGGGAGTTCAGCGACGAGCGCTCGCACGCGATGGCGGCGAAGTCGCGCGCGCGACTTCGGTGGTTCGCTATGCTCCGGGAGCCCGCTTCGCCCGACATCGCCACGATCTCGGCGAAGAGTTTCTCGTGCTGGACGGCGAGTTCTGCGATGAGCACGGTGTCTACGGCCGTGGCACCTACGTGAAGAATCCCCCCGGATCCTCGCACTCTCCCTGGTCGACCACGGGGTGCACGATCTTCGTAAAACTTCGTCATCTCGATCCCGCCGATCGGCAGCGCATCGTGGTGTCAGGCAACCAGCTGCAGTGGCTGCCAGGGTCGGTTCCGGGCTTGAGCGTCGTCCCGCTCTCGTCATTCGGCTCGCAGCACACGGCGCTGGTGCGATGGCGGGCGGGCACGCGATTTCATGCGCATCGCCACGATGGAGGAGAGGAGATCTTCGTCGTGAGCGGAGTGTTCGAGGACGAGCACGGCCGCTACCCGGCCGGCACGTGGATTCGCAGTCCGCACATGAGCCTGCATGAGCCCTACAGCCGGGAAGGCTGCACGATTCTCGTGAAGACAGGTCATTTGCGCGACGCGAATGTCGAGCTGCGGGAGGTGTCATGAGTGTGCCCGTCTGGATGCTACTGGGGTTCGCCACCTGGACGCTGTTGCTGCTGATGTTCACGGTGGGCACCTATCGCTGGAGCCATATCCTGAGCGGGCGTCGGCAGATCAGCGGCTTTCGCGCCGACCCGATCGATGAAGCCGACTGGTACAAACGCGCGACCCGGGCTCATGCCAATTGCATCGAGAATCTCCCCGTCTTTGGCGCCATCGTGGTGGCGCTGCATATCGCCAACATAAGCAGTCAACTGTGCGATGCGCTGGCTGTGTCAATCCTGGTTGCGCGCGTCGCGCAATCGCTGGTGCACGTGGGATTCGTGCAGACCAATGCGGCCGTGTCGCTCAGGTTCAGCCTGTACTGCGTTCAAGCCGTCGGCTTTCTCGGGCTGATCGGTGCCGTAGTGATGAGTGCCGGCTAGCGCGGGTCCAACAGACTGAGGAGGTGTTGCGCGGCGGCGGGTGCACGTTCCTTCGCCCCGCTGATGAAAAACATGAAGACCTCGCGCGCGCCTTCTTTGAGATCGACCTTCTCAACGCGCGGCAAGCCACTCGCGTCTTCTCCGGATGCCCATTGTCCAGCCCGGCGGGCCCACGTCGCGAGTGCCGTCTTGGCATATCCCGTCGACTCGGTCGCGACGGTGCGCATCAGTCGTGCATAGATGAAGTCGGCCGTAACGTCCGCGAAGCTCGGATGCTCGTCCGTATCCGCAAACACCGTGGCCACCCGATGGTTGCGTGCGATCTGCAGGTACTCGGGTTTCAGGAAGCTGTCGTGCCTGACCTCGAAGGCGTGACGCAGGGGGATTCCATCAACCTCTCGGGGCAGCATGCCCAGGAAGCCGTCGATCTCCGCGGCGTCGAACTGCTTGGTCGGCGCCAATTGCCACAGCAGGGGACCGAGCTTCGTCTGCAACTGCGACAGGCCGCTGTCGATGAAACGAGCGAGGCCTTCAGCCGCGGTGCGCAAGTCGCGACGGTTCATGAGAAAGCGGGGCGCCTTGAGCGAGAACACAAAGTCATCCGGCGTTTCGTCGCGCCACTTCGCGAACACTGCCGGCGACTGCAATCGATAGAACGTGCCGTTGACTTCGATCGCGGTGACTTGCCGGCTGGCGTAGCGCAGCTCCTGAGTTTTGGCGACGTCCTTCGGATAGAACGTCTTGCGCCAGGGCTCGTAGTTCCAGCCGCCCATGCCGGCGCGAATGCGGCCCACGACCCTTGCCTGACTCACCGATTGCTCCGCACTGACGCGGTGGCCATGATCGCACGGATGTTGTCCGGCGCCAGGAATTCCGCCGGCGACACCGTGCCCGCATTGATTCGCGCGAAACCGTCCATCGCCTGTTGATTGCCGCGCATCGCTCTGAAGAGTTGCCGCATTGCCACGGGCGGTGTCTGCAGCGCGGCGAATTGGCACGTGAATTCGTACATCGACATGACGCTCGAGTCTCTCGTTCGTTGATAATGACCCATGGCGACCTCGTACGCAGCAGCGCCGGTGAATGTCTGATCCATTGCGAGCGCACAGGCTTCGGCGTCGCGGAACGCATCGCGGATGCCTTGTGCAGTGATGGGATCTCTGATGTAACCGGCATCGCCGACCAGTGCCCAACCCGGACCGTAAGGCTTGCGGAAATAGTTCGGCGTGGGCATGCCGAACAGCGGCGTCTCGCGCTTTGCCGCACGGACGCGTTGCGCAAACTCCGGGGCGAGCTCGAGTACCCTGAGAACGCTCCCTTCGAGATCGTGCTTGTTGGCGGCGAATTCGCGGTACGGCCACGCCACGATCACGATGGTCAGGCCATCGTGAGTCGGTGCCGCTGCCAGGCCGCGATTGCGCAGCATGTAGGTTTCGTATCGGCCAGCCATCGGCAGGCCGCTGCAGTACATATAGTAAGGAGCAAGCTGCGCCGGCAGCTCGTTGTATTTCTGCGCGGCAACGGCGGCGGCGACGATGGAATTCCTGCCATCCGCGCCGACCACTACAGCAGCGCGTTCGGTGACCCTCGTACCTTGTTTCGAGCGGCCCCGGATCCCGACGACCTGTCCGTGTTCGGCCACGATCTCCTCGACGACGAAACCTTCGCGGATTTCGGCGCCGGCAGCGGCCGCGGCATCGATGAGCAGCTTGTCGAGCACGATGCGCCTGGGACAGTACGCTCTCGGCTCATCCGCGGTCCCTGGCGTACCGGCGAGCGTGAACGTTCCAAAGTGGAATCCATACGTATCGATCGGCGGACAGCCGGTGGCGGCCAGAGCGTCTGCCAGTCCCCAGCGCCTGAGAGCGGCAACTGCAAGGGGTTGCACGACGTGAGTGGAAATCGTGTCGCTCGGAAACCTGGCCCGGTCGACCAACAGCACGCGATACCCTTTTCGCGCCAGCAGCATCGCGGTCGGCGAACCCGCACAGCGCGAGCCGACGACGATCACGTCGTATGTATTGCTCAAAGCCATTCCTGCAGCACAAACTCGATCATGAGTATCACCCGCGGGCTGCTGTCGTGCGTAGCTGGAATCTTGATCACCAGCACGATTTGCGCCGCCGGGCGCGACACGTTGTCGCTGGATGGAAGGTGGCAGATCGACGAGAGCGTTTCGCCGACCGCGATTCCGACGGGATTTATGCGCACCGTGCCGGTTCCGGGGCTGGCCGACATGGCGGAGCCGAAATTCAAGGACGTGAATCTGTTCGATAGCCGGGAGCTCATCTCCAACCGCATCCGCGCTCCAGGCTCGACGGTTGCAGAGTCCGCGCGTGTGCGCAACGCCGGCATCCCACGGCAGGAACGGAACTACTTCTGGTATCGAAAGACGTTTCGTGCGCCGGGCGCGCGCAGCATCGCGACGCTCAAGGTTGCCAAGGCACAGTTCGGCACCTCGGTTCGGCTCAACGGCAAGTCCGTCGGCGAGCACGCCGGCGGCTTCACGGCCGGATATTTCGATCTCACCGATGCCATCCGCTGGGGAGCCGACAACGATTTGCTGATCCGCGTCGGCGCGCATCCAGCAGTGCTGCCGGACACCTATCCCACGGGCACGGACTTCGAGAAGCTGCAGTGGACGCCCGGAATCTACGACAGTGTTTCGCTCGAGTTTGCCGACAATCCCAGGATCGAATCCGTTCAGGTCGCGCCGCGCATAGCAACTTCGGAAATCCTGGTGCAGACGAAGCTGATCAATCGCGGCCGAGCCGGCGAATTCGTTCTCCGGCACACCGTCAGGCCGGCCAAGGAAGGTCAGGTCGTTGCGCAAGGTGAGCCAGTGCGCGTGAAGCTCGCGGCCGGCGAAACGCAGACGCTGACCGAGACGATCCGAATTCCTGGCGCTCGCTCGTGGTCACCCGAGCACCCGAACCTGTACATGCTCGAGACGCGGACTGACGGCGATTCCGCCCGCACGCGCTTCGGAATGCGTGAGTTCCGCAGCGACGCCAGGACGAAGCGCTTCTATCTCAACGGGCAAGTGCGCTATCTGCGCGGCACGAACATCACTTTGCATCGCTTCTTCGAAGATCCCGAGCGCGGTGCGCTGCCCTGGGACGAAGCGTGGCTGCGGCGGCTGCTCGTGGACATCCCACGCAGCATGCATTGGGACAGCATGCGCTTCTGCATCGGGCCGGTGCCGGACAAGTGGCTCGAGATCGCGGACGAGGCCGGGCTGCTCATTCAGAACGAGTTCTTCGTGTGGACCGGCGACCCCAGCTGGGACCCAGGTTACTCACGCACGTACGATGTTCCCGAGACCATTCGGCAGTACTCCGAATGGGTACGCGACAACTGGAACCATCCGAGCGTCGTCATCTGGGACGCGAACAACGAGACCCTCGAGCCATTGTTCGGGGACAAGATCATCCCCGCCGTGCGCGGCCTCGATCTCTCGAACCGGCCCTGGGAAAACAGCTTCAACCCGGCCGCCGCGCCCGACGATCCGCGCGAAGATCATCCATACCTCTTCATCCAGGACTATCTGCGCAAAGGCGATCTCTTCGACATGGCGTCGCTGGAGACGATGGACGGCTCAGGCATCGCCAACGGTACGAAGTCCGATCACGCGCGGCTCATCAATGAATATGGATGGCTGTGGCTCAACCGCGATGGCACACCAACGCCGCTGACCGAGAAACTGTACGCGCGGCTGCTGGGCCCTGGTGCAACGTCAGAGCAGCGTATTTCGCTCAACGCGTATCTCCTTGCGGCGGAAACGGAGTTCTGGCGCGCGCATCGGCAGTACGCAGGCTTGCTGCACTTCGTCTACCTGACGGGCGAAACGCCTGGGTCCTATACCGGAGATCATTTCAAGAACGTCAGATCGCTCGAGCTCGAACCGCAGTTCGCGGACTACGTGGGTGAAGCGTTCAAGCCGCTCGGGGTCTATCTCAAATTCCATCAGCCGACGCTTCGGGCCGGCGAGACGCGGGCATTCAGGGTCATGCTGGTCAACGATCGGGATATCGCCGCGAGAGGCATTCTGGAGCTGGACTTGCGCAGTGAGAAAGGTGAGAAGGTGGGATATGTGAAAGCGCCATTTGCCGTCGAAGCGCTGGGAGACGCGGCGTTGGAACTCACATTGACGATTCCGCGCGTTTCCGGTGAGCATCTGCTGGTCGCCACCGCGTGGCCAGGAGGATCCGGCTGGACGCAACCGACAGTCAGCCGTCGGCGGGTCGTGGTGCTCGAATGAAGTGCGTATGGCCGTGCATTTTCGGGGCATGTCTGCTGTCTGGTTGCGTGGCAACGGCTGGCGAACCAGCCCGGCTCAGCAGAACCCCGCCGGCGCAACTCAAATTTTCGAATCCGCAGCAGGATCCCGCTGCTGCAATTCCAGTCACGGTGACCTTTGCCATCGAGGGCGATTCGTTGCTCGCGTATTTCAAAGTCACCGCTGCTGACATCTTCGCCAAGCCGCAGCTGGCTCGCGATGAGTATCCATATGAGTTCGACGTGGTCGAGCTCTTCGTCCGCAACGGAAAATCAGGCGACCCCACGTACTACGAGTTCGAAGTGAGTCCTTACAACCAGTCGCTGCAGGTCAACGTAGTGGAACCGCGCCAGCAATATCTGTTCGGCGTCAAGAACGGCTTCACGCATCGGGCGGCGATCGTGGCCGGCGGCTGGCAGGCCGAGATGAAGATTCCGCTCGCTTCCCTTGGCTGGGACGGCAAGCAGCCGCTACAACTCACGGGGAACGCGTACGCGGCGCTGGGCCCGAGCGACCGGCGCGTCTATTGGAGCCTGTTTGAACTGCCGCCGGGAAAGCCGGATTTTCACGTGCCGGGCGCCTTCCGCCCGCTGTTTCCTTAGTCGTACTCGCGGTAGGCGCCGAAGCGCGCGAGCTGATCCTCACCGAGTTGTTTCGGCAGCGGAGTGCAGGGCGGCAGCTTTTCACAGATCTGTTGCCACAGTCCGGTGCGACTGTAGGTCTGGTGGACCTTCTGAAATTCCGTCCCCAGCAGCAACTCCTTCGCGCTCGCGAATTGTCCTTTGTCGATCAGCAGCTGGACTCGTCGCTCGGCGATCCACTCGTCCTTGAGCGCAGCGACAGCGTTCAGCCATTCCTCTCGCTCCGCTATCGTCGCAGGACCGTTGGCGCGCAGCACCTGATCGCGCTCGACCACGATTTGCGGATGGAGCAGCAGTGCCTTCTCTTTGATCTGTGCATAGGCCTGACGCGCGCCTGCCTTGTCGCCTTTTGCTCGCAGCAGCCGGGCGAGCATTGCCTTGGCGACGCCCATCTGTGTCGCTGAGAACATCGCGATGGCTTCATCGGTCTTGCCGCTACCGGCGAGCCATGCGCCATAGTGGAAGCGCCAGAGATCCTTCGCCTGACCGTCGCTCGCCGCGATGATCCACTGGAAGGGTTGGTCCAGGTTCTCCATTCCGGACGGCGCCCAGAGATTGCGATCGATCGCCGGCGGCACAGGCTTCGTCCTGCTGCGCGCACGGTAGGCTTCGCTCAACTCCTGCCAGATCTCGACATCCGCCGCGCGCGCCCATGCGAACAGTGGAACCTCGCCGAGCGGACGCAGCGCCACGCGCGGGACGCGCAGAGTATGGATGTCGAGCTCGCGATCCGTGGGGATCCAGAATTCGACGTGCGACCGGGTTTCTCCCGGTTTGAGCTCCACCTTGATCGACTGATCGCCGAGCGGGCCGCCCTGAATCTCCAGGTAGGTTTGCGCTCGCGCCGTGCTCAGCGTGGACCAGTCGCGATCGGCCCCATAACTCCACAGCTTGATGCCTGGAGCGACGTTCTCGTCGGCCACGTGATACAAGCCCGTGCCAAGCGAGGCGGTGTAAGCGCCAAAGGCGTTGACGTCCTTCGTCTTCCAGAAATAGCCCGTCATCTCCTTGATGTCCCGCTCCGTCGCGGGTCCTTGCGCGGGCCACTCGATCGTGTCGACCTTCGATGAATGCGCCAGGACTGTGCCTGTGGGGAAATCGAACTTCGTATCCGGCGCCGAGGGCAGGGCGGCGTTCGACCACGACATCCATGGATAGGGCTTGCTGCCGGGGTTGTGGTACTTCACGCGCTGCGTGAGGAAGTCATCCTTCGCCCCCAGCGAATACTCGACCGACCATTGCATGCCGAAGCGCAACTCGCGCTCGCCGCAGGTGAGGTAAACACGATCGCCGGTCTCACGGATTTCGTGCAGGATCTTTTCGTTCTGGCTCGGCGAATGCGAAATCGGGAAGCTGACTTCGATTCCGCCCGCCACGAAATAGAAGCGCGGCAGGATGCGCGTCTGACGGATCACGTCCGGAACATAGAGCACCTCGCGGCCCGAACCTTGGTGAATCATCGAAATCACCTTGCCGCCGAGATCCGGCGACACGGTGACTTTGAGCTGGGCATTCTCCAGCACGACGAAGCGATACTTCCTGAGGCTCGGCCGCCGCGAAGTCTCGGCATAGCTGACGTATGGATAGACGCCGTTCGCATCCACGGCGGTGGGCAGAGGCCCGAACGGAGTCAGGTCGTGAGTGAGTACGTAGTCGTCGTACTCGGAATAGGTGACGCCGGCGGCTGCGGCCGTCCCGGCGCAGAAGCCAAGCAGCAGCGACAGGAAGATGCGGGCTTGCATAGTGGCGTTTGCGCGTGGTTTGGCTGGAGTATAAGGTGGCGCGCGTTCGATGGCTCATTGCAAAGGGTTTCTCATGCGCAAGACAGTAACAACAGCAGCCGCGTTCCTGTTCATTTCTGCAATGCCCGCAGCCAATGCGGCGGACACGGCTGGCGGCTACGACAGCCTGGTGAGCCTGTCGACTCAGTGGCGCGAGTTCGCGAAGCCGACTGTCAAGAACTGTCTGCCGGACTACGGGCCAGAGGCGATGGCAAAGAAGGCACAGGAGCTGAAGAGCTACCAGAGCCGCCTCGCGAGCATCAGCACTGCAGGCTGGAGCGACTCGCAGCAGATCGACTACGAGCTGTTCAAGGCGGAGCTCAACGGCATGGATTTCGATCTGCGCGTGCTCAAGCCGTGGGTGCGCGATCCGTCGTTCTACGCCAGCGTCTGGGCCGAGCAAAGCGACGTGCCCGAGCACGAGGGGCCGTCCGCCGAGCCGATCATCAATCTCTACGAGCTCACCTATCCGCTGTCGAAGGCGGATCAGAAGAAGCTGACCTGTCTGCTCGGCGCGGTCCCCGCGCTGCTGGAGCAGGCAAAGATCAATATGAAGGACGGCAATGCGCGCGACCTGTGGGTCTACGGCACGCGCGCTTTCCGCGAGCAGAGCAAGACGTTGTCCGAGTTGCAGGAGGGCACGCTGGTACTGCGCTCGCTCGACTCAGATGCGTTTCCGGCCAATCTGCGCGGCGCCGACAAAGCGCTGCTCAGTGCGGTGCAGAAGGCGCGCGCAGCCACTGACGCATTCCGTCAGTATCTCGACGCCCAAGCATCGTCGAAGACCGGCCCGTCCGGCGTCGGCAAGGAAAACTACGACTGGTACATGAAGCACGTGCACCTGGTGCCGTACACGTGGGATGAACAGGTGACGCTGCTCCGCCGTGAGCTGGAGCGCACACGCGCAGCGCTGGAGCTGGAAGAGTTCCGCAATCGCAAGCTCCCGCCGCTCGAGCAAGTGACCAGCGCCGAGGCGTACCAGGCGATGGCCGATGCGAAGATGAGCAAGATCGTCAGCTTCCTCATCGACGGCGGCATCGTGCCCGACAAGCCGTACTTCCGCGATGCGCTGGGACAGCGCAAGGGCGGCTACACGCCTCCGCAGACCAACAACTTCTTCTCGAACGCGATGCGGCACGATCCGATGCCGAACTACTCGCACAACTATCACTGGATCGAGTTGGCACGCCTGAAGCACGAGCCCCACGCCAGCCCGATCCGCAGCCTCACGCCCGTGTTCGATATGTACGACAGCCGCTCGGAAGGATTGGCCACGGCGATGGAAGAGGTGCTGATGCACGCCGGCATGTACGACGACGATCCGCGCGGCCGTGAAGTCGTGTGGATCCTGGCTGCCAATCGGGCGGCCCGCGGACTCGCCTCGCTCTATGTGCAGTCGAACGAGATCACGCTGGCAGAAGGCGGCGCGTTCCACGCGCGCTGGACGCCGCGCAAGTGGTCCGACGCTTCGAGCGACCTGGTCGGGTTCGAGCAGCTGCTCTATCTGCGGCAGCCGGGCTACGGCACCAGCTACATCACCGGCAAGCTGCTGTTCGATCGGCTGATCAGCGACTATGAAGCTCAGCAGGAGGATGCCGGCAAGCCGTTCGATCTCGCGGCGTTCTTCCAGGAGTTCAATGCCGCGGGCATCATGCCTTACCCGCTCATAGAGCAGGAGATGGTGAAGTCGCCGGCGCACATCGGAGTGCCGACCGCAACCAAGGGTAGCAAGTGAGCGCGCGCAGCCGCGTTAGGCTCAGAGTGGGGTGAGCTTCAGCAGCCAGCCTGTGCCTCGGCCTTTGCCATCTTCGAGCAGCCAGATGGCGCCATCCGGACCTTGCTCGACTTCGCGGATGCGTCGCTGCATGTCGAAGCGCTCCGCTTCGCGGGCCGTGTCACCGTTGAACTCGATACGCACCAGCGATTGCGACGACAGGCCGCCGATGAAGCCATTGCCCTTCCACTTCGCAAACGCGTCGCCGTCGTAGAAGATGAGACCGGCCGGGGAGATCACCGGATTCCAGCTGACCACGGGCGCCCGGAATTCCGGGCGCGTGTTGTGGTCGGGAATGGGCTTGCCATCGTAGTGATCGCCGTTCGACACGATCGGGTAGCCGTAGTTGGCGCCTTTCTCTATCCGGTTGAGCTCATCGCCGCCTTGAGGTCCCATCTCGTGCGCCCAGAGCTGTCCTTGTGCATCGAACGCCAGTCCAAGAACGTTGCGGTGGCCGAGCGACCAGATCTGCGCGCCGATCCCTCCGAGCTTTGCGAAGGGATTGTCCGTGGGTACGCTGCCGTCGTCCCTGAGGCGCACGATCTTGCCCAGATTCGTGCTCATGTCTTGCGCTGGATCGAACTTTTGGCGCTCGCTGCTGCTGATCCACAGCATGCCGTCGCGGTCGAACGCGATGCGATGCCCGAAGTGCCCGCTGCCGCTTTGCTTCGGCACCTGCCGCCAGATGACCGTCAGATCCTGCAGAGCACCCGCATTGCTGCCATCCAGTGCTAGCCGGGCGCGCACCACCGCGGCACCGGCACCGCCGTCACCGGATTCGGCGTAACTGAGATAGACGAGCTGGTTCCTTGCGAAATCTGGGTGGAGGACGACATCACCCAGTCCTCCCTGGCCCCGATGGACCACGGCGGGCACGCCGCTGATGGCACCGCTCCTGTTGCGCGTGGGGTCATACAGTCGCAAGGCCCCGGCTTTCTCCGTGACCAGCAAGCGGCCATCCGGCAGGAAAGTCATTGCCCACGGTTCGTCGAACTTCGTCAGTTCCGTCACTTTGAATGCGGCGGCGTTACTGTCCTCACCGCCGCAGGCGGATAGCAGCACCGCGATCAGCAGAATCGAATGCTTCTTCAATTCAGTTCACCAGCTTGCTCTCGATCGCCTGCGCCTGGCTCAAGTGGTCACGCAATGTCGGCAGCGTCTTTTTTGCGTACGCGCGCAGTTCCGTATCCAGTTTCGCATCGTCGGCGGCAGTCTCGAACAGCTCAATGTCGGCCTTGTGGTCCGCAACCATCTGCGCCATGTAGTCGCGATCGAATTCTTTTCCCGCCTCCATCTGCTGGAACTTGTCCATCATGGCCTTGTGCTCGGGATCTCGCGCGGAAGGCACCTGGCCCTTGCCCTTGGATGCAGCCATCAGTTCGTTGTTGGCCTTGGTATGGTCAGCGACGACTTGTTTCGCGAATGACTTGACCTGCCTGCTCGTCGCCTTCTTGCTGCCGAGCTCGCCCATGTCGACTTCCGCCAGGCCGCCGGCGCCGGCCTTCTCGATGAACTCCTGCGCGGAGATGCCGGCGTGCCCGCTGTCGCCAGTTTCCTGCGCGAGCGAAAGACCCGTGGCTGCAAACAAGAGTATCGCGGTCAGGGTTGCTGAAGTCTTCATGAATTGACGTGCCTCGCGTGTCGGTGCGTTTGTGAGATCCGAAATGAGAACGCGCGATCAGCGGGTGCGGATCCGGTTGACAGCAAAGACAGCACGAAAGACAGCGCGCAGCTACCGGTCGACTTCAAGTGCGTCGGATGCCTCTTACTAAAACGGCAGCGAGATCGATCAGTGGACATTGGCCGGAACTGCTGGCAGAGCCGGCGTATTCACAAATATCGGTTCAACAATTCCCGGAGCAGAACATGTCAACACCCAACACAGATGCGTTCGGCGCGTCGAAAGGAAGCGCGGCGGAGATGAGTCAGCAAGTTGTGGACAAGATCGACGAGAAGCGTGGAGCGGCGGCAAGCGGACTCGAGTCGGCGGCCAACACGCTGCGCGAGAAAGCCGACTCGCTTCCCGGAGGAGAGAGGGTGGCGAGCGTGGCGCACAGGACGGCGAATGCTGTAGGCGCCGCAGCCGACTACGTGCGCGAGAACGACCTGAAAGTCATGATGGCCGACGCGCAGCAACTCGTGAAGAACAATCCGGGACCGGCTCTGCTCATCGCAGCCGCCCTGGGATTCCTGGTGGCGCGGTCGTTCACCCGGGATTGATCGCACAGGACCACGCCATGGCCGCCGCCGATCGCTCTTTCACCGACATCCTTCAGGATGTCGTGACCAACGTTCAGGATATCGTCCGGGCCGAAGTGCGGCTGGCGAAGGCAGAGATCGGTGAGGATCTCGACAAGGCGCGTTCCGCCGGCCTCCTGATCGGCATCGGTGCTGTCGCCGCAGTCTTCTGTGCGCTGTTCCTGCTGTTCGCGTGCGTGTATGCCCTCAGCCTCGTAATGCCAGATTGGGCTGCAGCACTGATCGTTGCGGCGGCAGCGGGCGTCGCCGCTGCGATCACGGTGAGTCTCGGCTTGAAACGTTTCAAGACTATCCAGGCGGCGCCCAAGACGGTGGCTACCTTGAAGGAGGATGTGCGATGGGCCAGACAACTGACCAAATAGAGAATCAGATCGAAACCACACGCGACGATCTGAAGTCGAATCTTCGGGAACTGGAGACTCGCGTGAAGAGTGCGGCGGACTGGCGGCGCTACTTTGCAGAGCATACCGGGACGATGGTCGCAGCTGCCTTCGGCGGCGGGGTTCTTCTTGCAGCGATGCTGGGGGGGCGCAGCAACCGGACGTCGGCGGGTCAGCTCGGTGGTTCGGCCGCAGCCGCGCACCAGTGGAATAAAGGAACCAAGCACGAGGTTCTGGAAAACCTCGACTCCATCAAGAGCGCATTGGTCGGCACGGCTACGACCAAGTTCAAGAGCATTCTGGGCGAGATGGTCCCCGGCTTTTCCGAGCATCTGGCCAAGTCTGAGGCGGATCGCGGGCGTGAGTCCACGCACTGAGCGACGTATTTAGTTCATTGCGCGGTTAGCTCATGGTGGCTTCATGAGCTTCACGGGTTGGCTGACCATCGGCGGCGCATTGCTGCTGACCATGGCCTTGTCGTCCGCATTGATTCGCCGCCTTCCCATCTCGACCGCCGCTATCTATCTCTGCGTCGGACTCGCGCTCGGTCCGTGGGGATTCGATCTGTTGCGCATCGATCTGCAGCAGGACGCCGGCTGGATCGAACGGCTGACCGAGATTGCAGTGATCCTGGCCTTGTTCGTCGGCGGGCTGAGGTTGCGATTGCCGTTGCGGGATCCGGCATGGCGAACGTCCTATCGTCTGGCGAGCATCCTGATGATCGCGACGATCCTGGGAGTCGTCGGCGCCGCGTCGGGACTCCTCGACTTCAACCTTGGATTGGCGCTGCTGCTCGGCGCAATCCTCGCGCCCACGGATCCGGTGCTCGCCAGCTCAGTGACTGTCGGTCACGCACAGGACAACGATCATCTTCGATATGCCTTGTCCGGCGAAGCCGGGCTGAACGATGGAACAGCGTTTCCGTTCGTCGTCCTGGGCCTGCTGGTCCTGCACGCGCCGGCGACGATGACCGAGCTCGCGGGCTGGTTCGGCTCTCGAGTGCTGTGGGCCATACCCGCGGGCCTTGTTGTCGGCTACGTGCTTGGCCGCCTGGTCGGGATGGCGGCAATCAAGTTGCGCACGCGGAATCGGGATACGGCGGCGCCCACCGATTTTCTCGCTCTTGCTTTGATCGCCTTGTCGTACACCGGCGCGCAGGCGATCGGCGGCTGGGGATTTCTCGCCGTGTTTGCAGCAGGGCTCGGCCTGCGCCACGTCGAAGTCAGAACTGTGAAAAGCGCACCGCATCCGGAGGCGCAGCAGACACCTGCGAGCGAGCATCCGCCGGCGGAGACCCTGGTATCGCCCAATACGGTCACCGAGCACGAAATGAAAGAGCCGGCGGTGGCGGCTGGAGTTCTCGTAGCAGAAGCATTCTCGTTCGGCGATGCCCTCGAGCGAATGCTCGAAGTGCTGCTGGTCGCTCTTGTCGGCATCAGCCTGGCGAATCATTTCGATGCACGCGGACTGCTGCTCGGTGCGGCGCTCATCGTGATCATTCGACCTGTGGCCACGTGGTTGTCGCTGCTTGGCTCGAGCACGACGCGTTTGCAGATGCTGCTGATTGGATGGTTCGGCATCCGGGGCATCGGCAGTGTTTACTATCTTGCCTATGCTCTCACGCATGGTGTGGATGCAGCTGCTGCTCGTGAGCTTGCCGATGTGACTATCACGGCTATCGCACTGTCCGTCGCTGTTCACGGCCTTACAGCGCAGCCGCTGATGAACTGGTACGACCGCCGGCAACCTGCAAGGAACCCGACGCCACGCAAGCGGGTTGCAATCTCATGAAGGAGACGGCTGCACACCTGCCGGATCTCATCCGCTCAGGCATTCTCGCAGCGCTGGCCAGCTCGATGGTCGCATGCGCATCCGCTCCGGACGCTACTGCCAGTCGATGCGTAGACCGCGACGACTCATTCGCCGCCATCAAGTCGCGGACAATCGATTCGGATGTTTTTGCGGCGTACGAAGTGAGCGAGTGTGTCGGCGCCAGCGATGCGCAGGATGTGCGCCAGGAAGCGTGTGTGCTGGCCGTGAAGGCCGGAGAGAAACCCAGCCCGCCGGTTGGGTGGGAGCGCAAACCGATCACATTCGCGCCGATCGTCGTTCGCGACCTGGCCGATAAGCGGGATATCCATATCGCGGTTCTGTATTCGCTCGGCGATGCCAGCCAGTTCTATGGAGACGACGATCTGTCGCGAGCAATCGTGTATCAGCGGGTCGACAACTGTGCTCACGGCTCCGGCTTGCAAGCCAGGTGAACGGGCACGTACTGGGTAAACCCGTGCTGGACCTCCGCGACGAAGCGGCTCTGCACGCGGAACGCTTCCCGCTCACGCTCATCGGAATCAGTACAACTGCGCAAGTCGAAGCGGCCGCTGCGGTGCTGCAAGTAGTGGACGAACTCGTGGGCGGCGATGTGATCCTTGGCGGAGTCGGTCAACTCCTTCCTGAGGACGATGACGTCTGCGTCTTCGTACAGCCCGAAAATCGGGCAGGGAAGGCGATCCTTGCACACCCGATGGCTGAACCAGGCTTCCGATTCCCACCGCACCTCGGGCAGCTGGTCCGGGTACGGATAGCCGGACAGTTGGGAGGCCCACGTCATCACGTAGACAATCCACTCGTTCATATCGCTAGCGAAACACAGGGCAAGCCCGGTTTCAATCAGACGCAGGGCGGAATTCACGTCGCCTTCACGCCGTTGATCGCGCGCGGCTCACGGCGACCCTCGACCATGTACATCATGGAACAGGTAACGTTGAGGACCGAAGAAGACCCGCCGCTGGCTGCGCATCTCGTCACGCGGCGCCGCGGTTATATCCATCACGGGCTGTATGTTGGTGAAGGGCGGATCATTCACTACCCTGGTGTCTTCAGGGCCTTCCGCCGAAGAGCGGTGGAAGAAGTTTCGCTCGAGGAATTCGCCCGCGGCAGGCCCATCGCCGTGCGCACGGATTCGCAGCCGCGTTTCGCCCGCGAGGAGGTGGTACTGCGCGCTCGCAGCCGGCTGGGCGAGAACCGGTATCACATCATCCGCAACAACTGCGAGCACTTCTGCGAATGGTGCCTGAGCGGAGTCAGCCGGAGCCGGCAACTGGAATCACTGCCTGCACGCCTGGGCGCGGCGGCTATTGCGATCCTGGACGCGATAGCAACGTGGGTCTATCGCACGCGACAGTTGGCGTCGCTCTGAGGCTCGGTGTTCATGGAACTCAACGCAGATTTCTCGCAACGCGCTGCGGTTCATGCAGCGCTGCTCGAATGGACGCGCTCGCCCATTGCTGGCGTCGAGCGCCGCATGCTGGATCGCATTGGTGGGGAAGTGGCGCGGGCCACCTCGATCGTTCGCTATGCTCCGCGCTCGAATTTTTCTCGCCACACGCACGGGGGTGGCGAGGAGTTCTTCGTCCTCGAAGGTGTCTTTCAGGACGAGCACGGCGACTATCCCGCGGGCTCCTACGTTCGCAATCCGCCGACCTCTGCGCACACACCGCGCTCCGAGCCGGGTTGCACGATTTTCGTGAAGTTGTGGCAGTTCGAAGCGACAGATCGCACGCAGGTGCGCATCGACACCCACCAACGCGCGTATCACCCCGATCCTTCGGGCTCAGGTGTGGAAGTCATGCCGCTCCATCGGGATAGATATGAGAGGGTCGCGATCGAGCGCTGGCCGGCCGGCGCGGAAGTCTCGTTGCAGTCGCCGCAGGGTCTCGAGCTGCTCGTTCTGAGCGGCGATTTTGCCGGCGCGGATGACGTCTTCCGATATCAATCATGGCTGCGGCTCCCGCCAGGTTCCGTGGCGCGAGCAAAGGCGGGGCCGCAAGGCTGCCGGGTGTGGATCAAGACTGGGCATCTGGGGCGCGCACAACGCACCCCAGAGATTCAGCCCTGATCGGCAAATTGTCAGTTGCTGCCGCGGTCATGACGGTCGGAGAGCAGGCCAGCGGCAAACCACGCCCCCGGGGTGGCCGGCGTAGTGGCGGTGGCGGGCGTCACGGTGCGGATCAGCAGCACCGGGCGGTTGTCGATGGTGTCCCCGCAGTTCAGCGGGGGAGTCGCTCCGGTCGCGTCGGTCAGTTTGCCGCGAACCTCGAAGTCGCCGTTTTCGTCCAGATTCACAGCCTCGGAATTGAACGGCGTCGTGATGAGCGGCGCCGAAACAGCGGGCGGCACTGGAACATTGCGACAGAACAGCGACAACACCATTTGCCGCGGACCGGCACGAGTGCCGATGCCGTCGCTACCAGCCAGCAGGACGCCCTCACCCCGAGCGCGAATGTCGCCATTCTTCCTGATGACTGCATCGAATGAGCTGATCAACCAAGGTGCGCCGCCGGGAGCGACACCGGCAACAGTGTTGAGCACGGGTGCTCCATTCGAACTGCGAAACGGTTGTACGCCCGTGCCGCGATCGAACTTGAACAACACATCGAAACCAAATCCGCCTGCCACTGCGGCCCCGGCCGTCAGCAAGCCGGCAAGCGCAAGTGCCACCTTGATCTTCATCGTAAGCTCCAGCGTAGTGTTTGCATCACTGCGTGAGTAGCGTTCGTCCTGCCTGCGGTTCTCTGGTCAGCTGCAACTTCTCACTGGCTGTTGCGGGAACTTGTGCGAATTCGCGACCCAGCATTCATCGAAAACCGAACAGTAGCAGGCGCGCATTTGTATTCTGCCGCTCTGCCGGGCGAGATCGACCTGTCGCCACAGCGCGGCATTGCCGTCCGTCTTCGGCCAACGGATAGCAGAAACCCATTCATTCGGCGCCAACGATCGGGACGCAACGCGATTGGTCGTATCAGGGCCCAGCATGGCCAACCGATCGCCGCCCGCTGCCGCGAGAGCCTCTGCACGAGCTTCGCTGCAGCAGGACTCGGCGAGGTTGTCGATCAGCCAACCCTGGGAAGACACGGGCTGGCCGTCGACGACGATCTTGAAGTCATGGATCTGCGCAGGCCCGACACCGGTGTTGTGAATGTCGAACGTGAGCGTGGCCGCGCCTTCTGCGGTTTCGTTTGAACTGTCCAGCTGCAAGGCGGGCCACGAACTCGCGTGCACCAATCTCTCCATCGAATGGCTGGTGTGGTACGCCGTAAAAAGCGAGGCCGCCGAGATCGTGATTGCAACGACGCTGGCGAGCAGGTCCCAGTTGCGATGGCCCGTTCGACGTGGCTCGGGTGTCTCTGGCGGTTCGATACTCATTGAGAGGCTATCGGTGATGACGTCACCCTGCATATCGGTATTGCGGAGTGAAAGCCGCCACTGCGCGTGGCATACCCGCGAGAAGTTGCGGGCAGCCACATGCCACTGCGGAATCGTCGAGCTGCAAACGCATTGCAGGCGTGGCACATCCATTGCAATCGACATGTCATGCGCTGTCATTGCACTGGAATATCAGCAGGAATCGGCACTCCGCTCGCCGTGCTCTGGCTCGTAGGTTTCTCGCTCTGCGTTTCGCCGGCCGCGCGGGCGCAGGTCGTTCTCGAATCGGATCGAGCTCGATTGACGGTGGAAGGGTTTGCCAACTTCACGCTCGGTGGCGGCGGCAGTGTCGACCACGGTCGGGTTGACGGTGGCCTGCGCGCACTGGGTCGGACTTCACTCGCGGCCGGTCCCACGCTAGGCATCCGGCTGGCGGTCGAAGGAAGCGACGAGAACACTCGCCTGACGGAGGCGAGCATCCTGCTCTTCGACACTCATGGACGCATCGAGATCGGCGAACGGATGGGCTTGCCGGATGTGCTGACCGGCTACGCGCCCAACAATTTTCAGTTCACGTCGGCAGAGTTCGGCCCGGCTTCGGGGCCGAGCCTCGATCCTGGCGGAGGACTACCGACCGGCTTCCTGCGCGGGACACTTTCGAAACGAATCACCCCGCTGGTGCAATTGGGCACGACAGCAGCGCTGTTCGACGATCGCTCAGCCAAGGTGCTGTACGTCTCGCCCAAGACGAACGGCTGGCTCGCCGGCGCTTCGTTCGCCCGCGACGCCGACGACGCCGCTGTCGAGCAGCTGCTCCAGGCGGGGATCACTCACGAGAGCTATACCCAGCAGGACACGCTGCGCTGGGGCGCGACCTATGCTCGCGGACGAGTTGCTGACTCGCTGCCTTCCACTCGCGATCTGGACTCCTTCGGGCTCGGCGCCAGCGCGACTCTGCACGAGGTATGGATGATCGGACTGGCCGCGAGTTACGACGGTGCGAGTCGACTGTCCGAGAACGCAAACGGTGCATTCGCCTCGCCTGCCTGGGGCGCGACAGCGAGCGTCAACTTCAATGCAGGACCCTGGACGGTGGGTGGCTACTGCCAGTATGCGATCAATGAAGGGAGTACCACCGTGGCTGCAAACGCACGTCTCATCGCGGTGGAGATGGGCGCGTCATATCGCTTCACGACGAGGCTACGCCTGTACGGCGCGTGGTATCGATTCGACTTCAATGACGACGAAGGTGGCGCGTCAACGGCGGGAAACGTGTTTGTGCTCGGCGTGCGAGCGACCCTTTGAACCGACCCTCGGAGAGCAAACCTATGCCAACCAGGACGATGAACGACACCGCGCTGCTTGCTGCCGCAGTGGCGGCATTCTTCTCGAACAGCACGATCGCGCAGGTGCACCCGGAGAAGCCAACATACAAGTACGAGAAGTGCTACGGAATCGCCCGGGCAGGTCAGAACGACTGTTTCTTCGCATCGAACTCCTGTGCCGGTACTTCCGTCCAGGACGACGACCCGCGAGCCTGGATCTACGTGCCGCAGGGAACGTGCAGGAAAATCTCCGGCGGCACGCTCGAGCCGCCGAAGGTTCCCTAAGCGTGCGTGGCGGTGGACAGTTGAGCATCTGCAGAAGCGACGTCTGGTCGAAGACGTTTGTGCAACAGGTGACGCGCTCGATACAGGCGCGTGAGAACCGTCGGCACGTTGAGTTGCAGCTGTTCCGCGATCTCCTCAGTCGAGTAACCGAACAACATCTGCAGTAGCAGCGGCTCCCTGTAGAGCAAATGCAGATCCGTGATGGCCCGCCGCACGGCGTGCACGTCGTAGTTCTCGCCGGCACTGGTTTGCGCGGACCAGGTCTCCTCCGCGTATTCAAGCCCGACGGTCGTGATCCTCCTGCGTTCGAACACGCGGGCGAGCTCGCGACGGGCAATCGTCAGCAACCAGCTGCGGGCGGCACCGTCCTCGCGCAGAGAATCGAGCGATCGCCATGCACGCAGCAGCGCTTCCTGCGCGACATCCTCCGCGAGACTGCGGTCGTGACAGAGCCAGTAGACGTACCGGGTCAGGTCCGCGGAGTGCGGGACGCACAGCGCCTCGAAGCGGCGTCTGGTGGCGTCCCGTGCAGCGATGTTGCTCATCACAGGAGACAGACAGGACTTCAGTCCTTCTGCGCAGACTTCGACACCTCCGGCCAGTTCTTCTCCGCTTTCTGAATGTTGCCCGGAACATCCTGCCGCCAGATCTGCTGAACCTTCTTGTCGTAGTTCAGATAGAGCTTGTCTTTGACGATGGCGAATGCGTCCGGCTGCGTGCTGACCTTGTATCCCTGCGCTGTGCCGAAAGCACAGTAGCCGCCGAACTGCGGCGCGTACTTCTCCGGTGTCGCCATGAATGCGCGCTTGTTCGCCTCGCTCGCGAAGTAGAACTTCGAGCCCTTGTACTCGTAGCTGTACTGTTCCTGTCCCTTCTGCGGCTCCGCGGCAACGAAGTAGGCGACGGGATCGTAGCCGCGCAGCGCGACGCCATCGGTTTCGAAGTAGTCGCCGGCGAGTGCCGCTGCGCTTGCGAGTGACAGCGCCGCGGTTGCGATCAGGTGGAAAAATCGATTCGACATTGAATGCTCCGTTTCGGGAAATCTGTGAGGGGCGTGAAAACTAGCGCGTGTCGCAGCGCTCGACAACTCCCTCGCGTTGCTCAGTTCGAATGTGCTCATGCCGAACGCTGCGCGAGCCCGATGAGACCGCGACATGTGGTGGCAAGCCGCGATCAGTTGCGGATTGCGAGCATGAAGCGAGGTTAATGAAATATTCGGACGAGTGCCGCGATCTAGCATTCGTTCGCAATCGTTCCATCTTCATGCAACGGGGTCATCAAAGTGAAAGTGCAGCGTAGTTTTCTTCTGATCTGTTCCGTCGCGGCAGCCTTGGGTTGCGCCACGTCCGCGGCGAATGCAGCTCGCGAGGACGAGCGTCAAGGCGAACATGCGGTGTTCGTCATGACGAATGACGCCAACGCCAATGAGGTGCGGGTGTTCGAGCGAATTCGCGGCGGTGCGTTGCGCGCGGTTCGTTCGTACACAACAGGCGGGCGCGGCAGCGGCGGCACTATCGACCCGCTCGAGGCACAAGGGTCGCTTACGCTCAGTCACGACGGCAAATGGCTGTTCGCCGCGAACGCAGGAAGCGGAACTGTTTCAGTGTTTCGCGTCGAAGGGACGCGCCTGCAGCTCACCGATGAGACGCCGAGTGGCGGCGCTGAGCCGAATGCAATCGCGTCGCGCGGTGAATTCGTTTACGTGCTGAATACCGCAGGGTCGAGCAGCGTGGTGGGATTCCATCTCGCTCACGGCCGGCTGCAGCGCATCGAGAACTCACTGCGCTTTCTCGGCGGCAATGAAGCCGGCTCGGCGTCGATTGCGTTCGGCCCGGACGGCAGATTCCTGCTGGTGACGGAGCGAGCAGCCAACAAGATCGATGCCTTCCGAGTGCTTGCAAACGGTGAGCTGTCCGAAGTGCACAGCAACCCGAGCGCAGCGCCGGGAGCGTTCGCGGCGTCATTCTCTCCCCGAGGCGCTCTGATCGTGTCGGAGACCGGCGCCGGCGGAGACAATGCGTCGACAGTGTCGTCGTACACAGTGCGGGCTGACCTCACGTTGGAGCCCATCAGCACAGCGGTCCCGACTCTGGGTGCAGCGAATTGCTGGAATGCCGTCACGCCCGACGGTCGTTTCGTCTATGTCTCGAACGCCGGGTCGGCTTCCATCGCAGGCTTCGCAATCGCACCTGGCGGCGCTCTCGCCGCGCTGCCGGGCACGATCGTTGGCAGCAATGCAGACGGTGCGACCAACCTCGACCTTGCTGTCAGCGCAGACGGCGCATTCCTCTACTCGTTGAACGCAGGAGACGGAACCATCGGCGTCTTTGCAATCGATCAGCATAGCGGCGCGCTCACGAGCCTGGGAGCAACCGGGCATCTGCCTGCGAAGGCTGGACTGAATGGCATCGCGGCGAATTGACCAACGGATTTCAGATTCCCGATCACACACGAAGGAGAGACGCTTATGAGGTTCCCGATCGACACTTCCGGTGCCGCCATCGCTGCAGTGGCCGCGGTCCTGTTCAACGTGGCATCGGTCGGCGCAGCGAGCGCCACCGAAGCGAAGGTGCAGTGCGAAGGAGTGAATGCTTGCAAGGGACAATCCGCTTGCAAGACCGCGAACAACGGCTGCAAGGGGCAGAATGCCTGCAAAGGTCAGGGCTTGCTGGAGCTGACGCAGAAGGAGTGCGCGGCGGCCAAGGCGAAGGCGCAGTAGCACGGAGCATGACACGGTCGCTCCTGACAATGTTGCGCGGCGGATTCGCGGCCTGGTCGCCGCTACCGCTGCGTTTCATCATCGGCTACGGATTCATGGCGCACGGCTTTGCCAAGCTGGGGCGCGGCGCCGATCAGTTCGCGGCCATCCTGCAGGCGCTGGGGATGCCTGAGCCCACTTTGTTGTCATGGACCACGATCGTCGTGGAGGTGGTCGGCGGCGTGGCGATCCTGCTCGGCGCCTTCGTCACGTTCGCAAGCCTGCCGATGATAGTGATCCTCCTCGTGGCCATCTTCACCGTGCACCTGCCCAATGGCTTCAGCTCGATCAAACTGCAAGCGGTGACACTCACCGGTGCGCACTTTGGACAACCGGGTTACGAATGCGACCTGTTGTATATCGCGGGCCTCGTTGCGCTGATGCTCGGTGGTCCGGGTCCGCTGGCGGTGGACGGTTACTGGCCATCCTTCTGGCGTGCCGTCAGGACGCGCGGAAGATGACGTCCGAGGTGCTGAGCCAGCGCCCGTACGCGGGCATTGTCACGCGTATCCCCGTGGCTCAATACCCAGAGCTTCATGCGGGGCTCATCCAGAACCGACGTGAGTCGGGACAATGCGTCCAGACGGTCCGCGGCGAAGATCGGCAGGATCGCAACCCCGAGGCCTTCGCCGACAGCGTGCAACAGCGGGGCGAGTGAATTGAAGCGAACGCGTGTGCTTGCGTGCGGAACGCGCGTATCGCGCCAACGCGCGATCGCCAGGTGCGCGAGACTCTGATCGAGGCCGAGCCATTGATGTTCGTTGAGTGACGCGATGGAAGAAACCCGCGGGGTTCCCCGCGCGCCATAGACCGCATAGCGAAGCTCGCCGAGCTGTCGGCCGATCAGCTCGTCCGGAGGTGTGTTGCTAGCGCGGATTGCAAGGTCTGCTTCGCGTCGCGTGAGATCCACTGCACGGCTGGAGACATCGATTTCGACCTCGATCTGCGGATGCTGCGCGAGAAAATCCCTGAGCACTGCGGGGAGCAGAAATCCGGCGAACAGCTCACTCGTCGCGAGCCGGACCACTCCGCTGATGCTGCCCGCCGAGTCGAGCATGCGCCGCTCGACTGCGAGCGCTTCGATCTCCATGGCGCTCGCAGCGGCCACCGCGAGCTCGCCGCTCGCAGTCACGCAGTAGCCTTCACGCGTTCGGTCGAACAGGGTCACCCCGAGACGTCGCTCGATCGCATTCAAGCGTCGGAACACGGTGGAGTGCCCGACACCGAGCGCGCGAGCGGCGCCACTCAGAGATCCCGTGCGAGCTATCGCGAGTACGCACCGCAGATCATCCCACGCGAGCGATCGTGTGCGTTTTTGCAAGCGGCGCTTGCTCATATCTGGAATTCCCGTGCTGGGGTCGCAGGCATAGCGTGTCACCCTTCATTTGACGATGGGAGTTCGCGACATGCCAGTTTTCAAAGAGAAGGTTGTGTTGATTACGGGAGCCACCGCCGGCATTGGCGCGGCATCAGCCGAAGCGTTCGCCGCTGCCGGGGCCGGCCTCATTCTGACGGGGCGTACCACGAGCGCGGGGGAGGAGCTCGCGGGCCATCTGCGTGCGCGAGGAGCGCGCGTCAAGTTCATCACGGGCGATGTTTCCAGGGAAGAGGACGTTCGCAGTTGGATCGCTGCCGCGCTGGCAGAGTTCGGCCGCCTGGATATCGCCGTCAACAACGCTGGTGTCGAGGGGGCGCTCGGTCCCGTGACCGAGCAGACCGTCGAGAACTTCGAGCATGTCTTTGCCATCAACGTTCGCGGCCTGATGCTCTCGCTCAAACACGAGATTCCGGCGATTGCGAAGCAGGGCGGTGCGATCGTCAACGTCTCATCCATGGTGGGCGATGTCGGCATGGCAGGGGCTTCGGTCTATGTGGCAAGCAAACACGCTGTAAACGGGCTGACGCGAGCCGCCGCGCTGGAGACCGCACGCCTCGGGGTGCGCGTAAATGCAATCGCGCCCGGTGGCGTCGTCACGCCGATGTTCCAGCGCTTCACGGCCGGCAACAAGGAGATGCAGGCCGGGTTTGCGAATGCGCATCCGATGGGTCGCCTGGCTGCTCCCGCAGACATTGCGCGAACCATCCTCTTCATGGCTGGTGATGATGCAAGCTTCATGACCGGCAGCGTGGTCGCTGTAGACGGCGGCTACACGACTCAGTAAAGCGATTGTCCCTTCTGGCGGGCCGCAATCTCTTGCGGCCCGCCACCACATACCGCAGCCGGCCACGGCTCTTCGCGGTGCTCCGGGCGGCCGAGCCGCCGATATCCACCCCTGCAGCTCCTGGCACGCGCCCTGCAACGGACCTTCGTGCTTTATCCCCTACCCAATCAGGAGTCACAGTGATGAAAACGAAGTCGGTCCTCATCTCCACCGCGGTCACCAGCCTGATCGCATTCGGCGCGATCAGCATGTCGGCCCAGGCGGCGGATGATGCCAACACCGAGAAGTGTTACGGCGTCGCCAAAGCCGGCAAGAACGACTGCGCGGCCAACGGTCATGCGTGCGCCGGCCAGTCCAAGACCAGCTCGGATGCCAAAGAGTGGCTCAAGGTGCCGGCTGGCACGTGCGAGCGCATCGTGGGCGGCAGCACGAAGTCCAAGTAGAGCAATGCGCTCGACGGCTCACAATGTGATCCGTATCGCCGAGCCGATGCCGGCCCGTGCCGGTATCGGCTTGCGAGCGCAACACCATGACGACCTGCTGCGCGCTCCGCCCGACATCGGCTGGCTCGAGGCGCACAGCGAGAACTACTTTGCCGACGGGGGCGCGCAGATCGACTATCTCCTCGCGCTGCGCGAGATGTATCCGCTGAGTCTGCACGGCGTCGGTCTGTCGCTCGGATCCGTCGATCCGCTCGACCGCGATCACCTGTGGCGTCTCAAGCGGCTGGTGCATCTCGCTGAACCGTCCCTCGTGTCCGAACATCTTTCCTGGGGTGCGGTCGATGGCACGCATCTCAATGACCTGTTGCCTCTGCCGTATACGCAGGAGGCCCTGCACCACATGGTGGCGCGCGTCGGTGAGCTGCAGGACTACCTCGGGCGCCAGGTTCTCATCGAGAACGTCTCCAGCTATCTGCAGTTCGCGAACGCGCAGATGTCCGAATGGGAGTTCCTGCAGACACTTGCCGATCGCAGTGGATGCGGACTGCTGCTCGACGTCAACAACGTCTATGTCAGCAGTCAGAACCACGGCTTTGACGCGCGCGCATACATTGCCCACATCGACGCGCGGCATGTGCGCGAGATTCATCTCGCCGGGCACAGCGTGAACACGCATGGCGATTTCTCAATTCTGATCGACACGCACTCACGTCCCGTGAGCGACGCGGTCTGGGATCTCTACGCGTTCGCAATCGCGCGGCTCGGTCGTGTTCCGACACTCATCGAGTGGGACAGCGACATTCCGGCGTTGCCCGTGCTCGTCGCCGAAGCTCATCGTGCGGATCAGATTCTGGAGGCCCGGCGTGCTCATGCTGCGTGAGCTTCAGCAGGCGTTCGTCCAGGGCGCTCTGAGCGAGCCGGCGCCGATGCTCATTGCCGAGATCATGGGCGAGGGCATTGCACCCGATCGTCGGCTTGCGATCTATCGCAACAACACTGTCGAGGGATTTCTCAGAACGTTGCAGGCGACGTTTCCGGCTCTCGTTCGCCTGGCGGGCGAGGATTGGTTCCGACAAGTCGGACGGCAGTACATGCGCCGTCATCCGTCCCGTTCCGGCAACATTCACTACATCGGCGAGCGCTTCGCGGCGTTTCTCGAAGTGGAACTCGCTGGCAGCAGTTACGAGTACTTCGCGGATGTCGCGCGGCTCGAATGGGCCTATCAGGAAGTGCTCGTTGCCGCCGACCATCCTTCGTTCGAACTGAGTGCACTGGCTCTCGTTCCACCGACGGAGTACGGCGCACTCACGTTCAGTACACACCCGGCCATGCGCCTGGTGCACTCCCGATTCCCCGTGCTCGCAATCTGGCGAGCCAACCAGTCCGGTGCGACGTCCGACGAGCGAATAGCACTGGATGGCGGGCCGAGCAGCGTACTGCTCATTCGTCGCGAGGATCACGTCGAGTTACGTGAACTGCCCGCGCCCGAGTTCGCGCTCATCGCAGCCTTGGGACGGGGCGAATCCCTGGAACATGCAGCCGAGCGCGCCCTCGAAGCCGATCCTGACGTTGCGTTGGACGCCGCGCTCGGTCGTATTGTCTCCCTGGGAACGCTCGTCGATTTCACAGCGCCCGCGAAACGGTAGAGGAGTCACCATGGTCGCCATCACACGGCTGATTGCCGCTCTTTCACAAGCACTGAACTGGTTGCAGGCGCCATTTGCACTGGCCACGCGTCTCTACGTGAGCCAGGTCTTCCTGGCCTCCGGCTGGCTCAAGCTCACGAACTGGGGCCAGACCATCGACCTGTTCAAGACTGAGTACCACACGCCGGTCTTGCCGCCGACCGTGGCAGCCGTCGCAGGTACGTTCGGAGAGCTGTTCTTTCCGATCCTGCTCATCCTCGGAATCGGCGGCCGTCTGGGCGCACTTGGCTTGTTCGCCGTGAACCTCATGGCGGTGGTCTCTTACTGGCACGTGCTGGGCACCGACGAATTCATCGCGGGCCTGCGGCAGCACGAGCTGTGGGGTTTCATGCTAGCGATGCTTGCGATCTACGGTTCAGGAGCACTCACGGTCGACCGGCTTTTCAGCCGCCGGACGCACTTGCAGCCCGCCTGGGAGTAAGATCTTGTCGAGAGGACGTCCAGTGACCAGGCCTGGGAAGGGCAGGAAGAAAACGGCGGCAGCGCAAGCAGCACCCGTGGAACAGCAAGACCTGCACATACTGCGATTGATCGACGAAGGGACGGCAGCTGAGACCGGCGCCGCGTTTTTTCGCGAGCTCGTCAAGCGCCTGGCCCTGGCACTGGAATGCAAGTATGCATTCGTCTCGCGGTTCTGCGACGCCAATACGCGCGTGCATGTCCTCGCGATGTGGAACGGCGCGGATCTGCAGGAGAACTTCGACTACCCGCTCGCGGGCTCGCCCTGCGAGCACGTGTTGGGCGGAGAGATCGTCGCGTTCGATGACAACATCCAGGAGCTCTTTCCCGCCGAGCGGGAGGCGCTGAAAGAGATGGGTGCGCAATCCTACCTTGCCATCCCGCTGCGAAACCGCTCCGGCGACGTACTCGGCCACCTCGCAGTCATCGATACGCGCACCAAGAACTGGCAGGAGCGTGACTTCGGCATCCTGCGCATCTTCGCGGCGCGGTGTACGGCAGAGATCGAGCGCCAGCTGGTCGAGCAGGAAATGGCGCAAACGAACGTCGAGCTCGCGCGTCGGGTGCGCCTGGAACAGCTGGTGGCGGAGACCTCGACGCGCTTCATGAGCCTGGATTCCAGCGACATCGACGGTGAGATCGTGCGCGCGCTCGCCGCGATGGGGCAGTTCATCGGCAGCGACCGCGGCGTGATCTTCCGCTTTGCCGAGGATCGTGACTCGGCCGCGCTGACTCACGAGTGGTCACGGCATGCCGCCTCGGCGACAGTTGGCAAACGGGTGCCAGTGCTCTCGCGCCAGGCGGTGCCGGAGGTGCTGGATCATTTCCTGCGAAAGCTCACGCTCAATGCGTCGCGGCCGGAGTTGCTGCCTGCGGGCTTCGACAAGTTGAACAAGCTGCTGGGTACCGCGGAGGTTACGTCGCGAATTGCGGTCCCCATGGTGTATGCCAATCGCACCATCGGATTTCTGGGATTTCACTCGCTCGGGATCGAGAGGAACTGGCCGAACGAAGACTTGCGGCTCATGTGGTTGCTGGCGGAGATCATTTCCGGCGCACTCATGCGGCGCGATACCGATCGAGCTCTGCAGCACGCCAAGGAAGCCGCGGAGGCGGCCAGTCGTGCCAAATCCGAGTTCCTGGCGAGCATGTCGCATGAGCTCCGCACGCCCTTGAACGGCATCCTCGGTTACGCGCAGCTGTTGCGCAGGGATCCTGCATTGGGTGCGGAGCAGGTTGAAAGCATCGCGGCGATCGAAGGCTGCGGCGAGCATCTTCTGACCTTGATCAGCGAAGTGCTCGACCTGGCAAAGATCGAAGCGGGTCGCATGGACGTCGAGGCGAGCTCTGTGAACTTCGACGACTTCCTGCACCAGGTGGCTGACGTGGCTCGCATCCGCGCGACTCAGGCCGGATTGCGCTTCTCATACGAAACCCTGACGCAACTGCCAGCCGTCATCAAGACGGACGAGCGCAAGCTCCGTCAGATCCTGCTGAACTTGTTGGGCAATGCGGTGAAGTTCACGGACCGCGGCAGCGTTTCGTTCGCAGTGTCATCCGAAAACCTCGGTGCTTCTCACGCGAAGTTGCGATTCGATGTCGCCGACACGGGCATCGGTATCGAGGCGGGAGAAGTGGAGCGAATTTTCGACCCCTTTCATCAGGTCCGGGACCGCCATCGCCCGATCGAAGGCACGGGGCTCGGCCTGGCGATCAGTCAGCGTCTGGTCGCGCTCCTGGGTGGCAAGCTCACGGTCACGAGCACGCCGACTCAGGGCAGCACGTTTTCGGTGGAGATCGAGATCGAGCTTGGCGAAGCCGTGCAGACTCGTTCGACTCACGCTGCCGTAGCGATTGTCGGCTACAACGGCCGCCGACGCCGGATCCTGGTCGCGGACGACAAGCAGGACAACCGCCAGATTCTGGGCCGGCTGCTGCAGACGCTGGGATTCGAAGTCGTCGAAGCAGACAACGGGGCGCGTGCTGTCGATCTCGCGATCGCACGCAGTCCCGACCTGATCTTCATGGACCTGGTGATGCCGGTGAAAGATGGTTTCGAGGCCATGCGCGAGCTGCGCGCCCAGGGCGGTGAGCTCGCGCGCACACCGATCGTCGCCGTCTCCGCGAGCGCCTTCGAAAGCACCCGAACCGACAGTCTGCAGGCGGGCTGCGATGAGTTCATCGCGAAGCCGGTGCGGCTCGACGAGGTCACCGACGTGATCGCGCGACTCCTGCGTCTGGAGTGGACGCGTGGCCCGATGCGCATGAGCCCTGCCAACGGCAAGGGAAATGGCAACGGCAAGGCAGAGCGTCTTCCGGAACCGTTGGCGAGCGAGCTCTATGAGCTCGCTATGCAGGGCGACGTCCACGCACTGACGAACAAGTTGTCCGAGGCGAGAGCCGAGGGTTTCGATTCTGGATTACTGGTCGAGCTGACGACGCTCGCCGGAAGCTACGATATGAAGGCAGTCCGTGAGTTCTTGAGGCGGCACGCTGAGGCGGCGAAATGAGCGCTGCGGATAGCATTCTCGTCGTCGACGACACACCCACGAACGTCAAGGTGCTGGTGGAGATGCTCGGACGCGAGGGATATCGGGTCCTCGTGGCTCGGGAGGCGGAGAGCGCGATAGAGCAGGCGCGGTACGCCAGACCGCTGGTCATTCTGCTCGACGTCATGATGCCGGGGATGGACGGCTTCGAGTGCTGCCGTCGACTGAAGCAAGAGGCGGCGACGGCCGACATCCCGGTCATCTTCATGACAGCGCTCGGGGACCTGGAGGACAAAGTGCGGGGATTCGCTGCCGGCGGCTCGGACTACGTGGTCAAGCCGTTCGAGCACGAGGAAGTGCTTGCTCGTGTGCGGACCCATCTGAAGCTGCGCCGTCTGCAACTCGATCTTGCGGCGACCAACGCGGGCCTCGAGCAACGCGTATCCGAGCGAACCGCGGAGCTGAAGCACGCACTCAGGGAAGTCGAAAGCCTCAAGGAACGTCTGGAACGGGAAAACCGCTACCTGCAGAGCGAGATCTCCGAGCAGGGCCACCATCGCGAGATCATCGGCTCGAGCGCGGTCTTGCAGCAGGCCTTGCGCCAGGTCGACCTGGTCGCCGCGGCGGACACGAGCGTGCTGATCAACGGCGAGACCGGCACCGGCAAGGAGCTGATCGCGCGAGCCATCCACGAGCGCAGCCCGCGCCGCGACAGAACTCTCGTCAAGCTCAACTGCAGCGCCATATCTGCAGGGCTCGTCGAAAGCGAACTGTTCGGGCACGTCAAGGGAGCCTTCACCGGAGCAGCGGAACGACGTGTAGGCCGGTTCGAATTGGCGGACGGCGGCACGCTATTCCTGGACGAGGTGAGCGAACTCCCCGCAGATACGCAGACAAAGCTGCTGCGCGTTCTGCAAGAGGGCGAGTTCGAGCCCGTCGGCAGCTCGAAGACGGTCAAGATCGACGTGCGAGTGATTGCCGCCTCGAATCGCGACCTCGCCGCGGATGTGGCGAGCGGCCGGTTTCGCGCCGACCTCTACTATCGCCTCAACGTATTTCCCATCCAGGTCCCGCCGCTGCGAGCCCGTGCGGAGGATATTCCGGCGCTCGCGCAGTACTTTCTCGAGAGATTCGCGCGCAAGCTCGGCAAGCCGCTGCGCGCCGTGGATCCTGAGACCCTCGCCATGCTGAAGGCGCACTCGTGGCCCGGCAACATTCGCGACCTGCAAAACACGATCGAGCGCGCTGTGATCCTGTCGGAAGGCGAGATGCTGCGGGTCGAATGGCAGCTCGCGCCCGTTGCGCAAAGCTGCTTCAGCGCCGCGGCACACGGCGGCGTGGCGGCGCCAGTAACCGCGGCGCCGGGGAGCTCCGGCAATGGCGCTGGAGTTTCCACGCTGGAAGAGATCGAGCGGCAGCACTTCATCCAGGTGCTGCGCAAGACGCGGGGAGTCATTGAAGGTCCCCATGGCGCCGCCAGGCTCCTCGATCTGAAACCATCGACGGCGCGCTTCCGCATCAAGAAGCTCGGCATCACGCGGGAACACTACGAGAGTTGACGTTCCCTGGGGAGGGGCCGTGACTGATCTCGCAGGACTACAACTACTGCGTCGCATCGAAGAGGGCGTCGCCGGCAAGAGCGGCGAGGCGTTCTGCCGGCAAATCGTGCGCGAGCTCACGCTCGCTCTCGGCGCACACGCGGCCTTCACTTCGCGGTTGCTGCCCGAGCGCCGCGCGCAGATGCTGGCGTTCTGGGTAGACGGCCGCTACGAGAAGTGCAACACCTATTCGCTGGCCGGCACGCCCTGCGAATTCGTCTACGACGGCCGCATCGTTTCATTCTCACACGACATCGGCAATGTCTTCCCCGTCGACCGCGAGTGGTTCAAGGAGCTGGGAGTCCACAGCTATCTCGGGGTCCCAATCGCTTCCGAAACCGGCGAAGTGCATGGCCACCTTGCGGTGATGGACAAACCGGAGCGCGACTGGAGGGAGGCGGACGTCGACATTCTGCGGCTCTTCTCACTGCGCACGGCCGTCGAGCTGGAGCGGGCAAAGGCCCACCGAATGCTCGAAGAGTCGAACGCGCAGCTGGCGGCGGCCAAGCTTGCGGCCGAGTCTGCGAATCAGGCCAAGAGCGTTTTCATCAGTCAGATGAGCCATGAGCTGCGCACGCCGCTCAACGGCATTCTCGGCTACGCGCAGCTGTTGCGCCGCTCGTCCGAGCTGACCGAGCAACAACGCGATGGACTCGCCATCATCGAGCGCTCCGGTGAGCACCTGTTGACGCTGGTCAACGACCTGCTCGATCTCGCCAAGATCGAGGCCGGCAAGCTGGAGCTGCGCGACGAAAGCATCGATCTGGAGAGCTTGTTGCAGCACGTGACGGATCTCATCCGCGTGCGTGCAGACAAGGCGGGATTGCGTTTCGCCGTGGAACGTCCGCCCTCCCTCCCGAAGCACATCCGGGGCGACGCTCGAGCGTTTCGCCAGGTGTTGCTCAATCTACTGGGCAATGCGGTCAAATTTACCGATGCGGGCGGGTCAGTTGCCCTGCGGATCTTGCAGGCGGACGGCCGCTGGCGATTTCAGATCTGCGATTCCGGCATCGGAATGGCGGCAGATCAGCTGCAGAACATCTTCCAACCCTTTCATCGCGTCGAGCACACAGATCGAAGGGTGGAGGGTACGGGCCTCGGGCTGGCAATCACCCGGCGTCTGGTCGAGGCCATGAACGGGTCCATCGACGTCGCCAGCGAGCCAGCGCGCGGCACGACATTCAGCGTCGATCTCGATCTGCGCATTGACACGTGTGCCGACAAGGTCGAGCTGGGGGCACTTGCAGTCATCGGATACGAAGGGACACGCCGCAGCGTACTGGTTGCCGATGACGATGCGGTCAGCAGAAGCCTGGTCGCAGATTTTCTCGACGGGTTGGGTTTCGACGTCCGCCGTGCACCGGACGGCGCCAAAGCTCTGGAGCAGCTGCACGCCAAGGCAGCTGACCTGCTCATTACCGACCTGGTCATGCCCCGCGTCGATGGAATCGAGTTGATTCGGGCCTTACGTCCCGCCCGAGGGGTGGGTACGCCAAAGATCATTGCTGCTTCAGCCAGCGCCTCCGACTACACGAGCCTGGAGGCTCTGGAAGCGGGGTGCGATGCCTTCCTGCCGAAGCCGCTGCATCTCGCGGACCTGCTCGATCGAATCGCCGCTGTGTTGCATCTCGAGTGGAAGTACCAGGAAGCCTCCGCACCCACGACGGGTCGCCGCGCCGCCGAAGGCAACGCTTTTGCTCTACAGCGCGACCTGGCTGATGAGCTCTATCACCTGGCGATGCAGGGCGACATCGCTGGGTTGGTCCAGCGCGCGACAGCCCGGCTGGGAAACGATCCGAGCGCCTGCGGCTTCTGCGACGAGCTGCGTGCGCTTGCGAACGAGTACGACACCGGCGGCATTCGCCGGATGTTGAGCGCTCACTCTCCAGCCTGAATTCCGCAGACAGCTGCGGTCCGCCCACAACGCGTTGAGGCTGCAACGCCGCGCGTTGCGGATTTCATCGCCAAATACTCGTTTCCGGGCTGGCACAGCCATTGCAATTCTCCAGTCGTCAAAACAACTGGAGTGATCGCAATGAGAAATTCGAACCTGTTGCACGCCGCGATGACCAGCCTGCTCGCGATCGGCGCCGCGTCCGTCGCGATGTCCGTCTCCGCCGAAGAGGCGAAGCAGGAACAGTGCGCCGGCGTGATCAAGGCCGGCAAGAACGACTGCGCGACCAGCACGAACGCGTGCCACGGTCACGTGTCGACGGACAGTCATCCCGAAGCGTGGATCTATCTGCCGGCGGGCACGTGCGAGCGCATCGAAGGTGCGCACGTCGTGAACGTCGTGGACCCGACCCCCAAAGGCAAGAAGAGCTGATTCCCCGCGGCTCCTCGCGCCGGCGGATCGCGGCGCAATCCGCGATCCGCTTCTACAGGAGATCAATCATGCGCAAACGTACTGCTCTGGAACCCAGGCTCATGGCGCTCAGCGAGGCCGAACTGGTGGCTCTGCACAAGAGCCGTTCGTGGATTCCCCAATCTGCGCCGCGTGCGGCGATGGATCCGACACGCTGGTCGCAGCGTGCACAGCAGGAACGCTACTGGCGCATGGTCGATATCTGGACTCAGCTGCGAACCGTGCACTAGCACGGAATCTCAATTCATCGGCGGTAGGTAACAACATGAACAACACATGGGCACTGATACTCGCTGCAGGAGAGGGCAGCCGGCTGCGCGCGCTGACGACACATCGCGGTGTCGCTGTGCCGAAGCAATTCTGTTCGCTCGTCGGAGGTCCTTCGTTGCTCGAGGAAGCGATCCTGCGCGCAGAAGCGATCGTCCCTCGACAGAGAGTGTGCACGATCGTTGCCGAGCAGCATCGTGCGTGGTGGGAAGCGTCGCTGCGCTTCATGCCCCGGCGCAATGTGATCGTTCAGCCTGAGAACCGCGGCACCGCCGTCGGGCTGCTGCTGCCGCTGCTGCACATTCAGCAGCGCGACCCTCAGGCGCGCGTCGTCATCCTGCCGTCGGATCACTACGTTCGCGAGGAAGCAGTGCTTTCACGCGCGCTGCGCCAGGCCGCGAACAGAGTCGCTCACGATGAACAGAATCTCTGGCTGCTCGGCATCTCGCCCGACGAAGCCGACCCTGAGCTCGGATACATCGTGCCTGGCAGTCGCGATGCGGCGGGCGCGCTGCGAGTCTCGCAGTTCGTCGAGAAGCCTCCCATGACGCTCGCACGGCTGATGATCGAGCGCGGCGGTCTCTGGAACGCTTTCATTCTGGCCGGCGCCGTGCAGACGATCCTGCGCCTGTTTGAGCAGCGCTATCCGCAGCTGCTCAATGAGATGCGCACGGCCGTGCAGCGGGATGCCTCCAGTCCGGACGAGGCCATCGCGGCCACCGATCTGTACCCACGCCTGCCCGAGCTCGATTTCTCACGACATGTGATCGAGGGCAGTGAGTCAATGCTGCGGGTATTGCCGGTGCCCAGCTGCGGGTGGAGTGACCTCGGGACGCCTCGTCGGGTCTCAGAGGCCCTGCGGCGTCTGTCGGCGGACGGCGCCGCGAAGCGCGAGACATCGTCGTCATATCTCAACCTGGCCGCGCAGCACGCACGTCTGCAGCTGGCGGTCTGACTGGAGCAGAGGTTTGTCATGAGATCTGCAGCACTTTTTGTCGTACTGCTCGCGAGCAGCGTCAGCAACGCCGCCGATATCGCGAACAGGCCGACACTCACGTTGGATGGCGCCAAGGCTGTCACGAGCGCGGCCCTCGAGTACGCGCATGGCAAATCTGCGCCTGGCGCAGCCATCGCCGTCGTCGACGCAAGCGGCACGCTGATCTATCTGGAGCGACTCGACGGCACCTTCCTCAACGCCTCTGAGATCTCGGTGGGCAAGGCGCGCACCGCCGTGCTGTTCGGGAAGCCGACCCGCGTGTTCGAGGAGCTGGTGAACAAGGGCCGCTACGCGATGCTCGACGTACCCGCGGTCGCGCCATTCACCCCGCTTCAAGGCGGAGTGCCGATCATGGTTGGCGGCAAGGTTGTTGGTGCGATCGGAGTCAGCGGCGCGGCAAGCGCAGCACAGGACGACGAGATCGCAAGTGCCGGCGCAGCGTCGTTCGAAGGCACGCATCAGGCCAAGGTCAGCTTCGTTCCCCGCGACCAGGTCGACGCGGGGTTCGGCAAGGACGCGAATCTGGTCAGCGAAACTGGATTTCGTGTGAACGCCAGCCGTCGGGATGGGCCGGGAGAGGCGGAAGTCCATCTCGGCGACACCGACATCTTCTACGTGCTGCAGGGGCAGGCTACGGTCGTCACCGGTGGCCAGGTCGTTCAGCCACGCAACCTTTCCGCGACGGAAGTGCGTGGCGCCGAGTTGAGAGGCGGGGAAGAGCGGCACATCGGCAAGGGCGACGTCATCACGATTCCGCGTGGCGTGCCTCACTGGTTCAAGCAGGTCGACGCGCCGTTCACGTACTACGTGGTCAAGGATGCGGAGTGAACCATGCGTATCACCGCCGTTCTCTACGTTCTCTTCGTGTGGGCCATCACGTCCCACGTCCCGGCCCGGGCTGACGATGCGCCGGCGCAACTCGATCTCACGACCCAGGCTGGCATCGACGCGGTGCAGGGAGCGTGGCGGTACAAAGATGCCGAGCTGGTCCCGACGCAGTTCGGCGGCAAGGCGACGTGGGACTACACGCCGCACGCGGGTGCTCGCGACTTCGACGATACCGGCTGGGAAAGGATCGATCCGACGACGCTCGCCGCGCGCCGTGGCCACGGGCGTATCTCTTTCAACTGGTATCGCCTGCTGATCACTGTGCCGGAACAGGTCAACGCAGCGGCGACCGCCGGAACGACTGCCTACTTCGAAACTTCGCTCGATGACTATGCGGAGGTGTGGGTCGACGGCGAGCTGCCGCGCCTCACCGGCCAGAACGGAGGCTCCGTCGTCGCCGGCTGGAACGCTACGAATCGGCTCGTGATCGGCCGCAACGTCAAACCGGGTCAGAAGATTCAGCTTGCAGTATTCGGCATCAACGGACCGATCTCGGATCCACCCACGAACTTCATCTGGATGCGCCTTGCGAAGCTCTCGTTCGAGAAGGGACCGCAGGTTCCGCTGGCCGTTCCGGTGCAGGAGGTCAATGTCCGGGTCGTGAGGCTCGATCCGGCGCTCGATGCAATCGTCCCGGCCAATCCGAAGATCTTCAAGCTTGCGGAAGGCTTTCAGTTCACCGAAGGACCCGTGTGGTCGCGCGACAGCGGCTACCTGCTGTTCAGCGATCCGAATGCCAACCGCATTTACGCCTATGAGCCGAAGGGCGGTACGCTCTCGCTGTTCCGACCCAACAGTGGCTACGAAGGCGCTGACATCGCTGAGTACGGTCAGCCTGGCTCAAATGGATTGACCTTCGATCCCAAAGGACGCCTCACGATCGACCAGCATGGCAATCATCGCGTCGTGCGGGTCGAAGACGATGGCCAGCTCACGGTGCTCGCCGATCGCTACGACGGCAAGCGGCTCAATAGTCCCAATGATCTGGTCTACCGATCGGACGGCGCTGTCTATTTCACGGATCCCCCTTTCGGTCTGCCGAAGTTTTACGACGATCCGCGCAAGGAGCTGCCGTACAGCGGTGTGTATCGATCGAGCGGCGGCAAGGTGACGCTGCTAACGCGCGAGCTGCAAGGCCCGAACGGCATTGCGTTCTCACCCGACGAGAGGTTTCTCTACATCGGCAACTGGGACCCGGCGAAGAAAGTCGTGCTGCGCTTCCCCGTCAAGCGGGACGGCGCACTCGGCGCAAGCAGCGTCTTCGCCGATCTCACCCGGGAAGTTCCCGGCGAGGAGGCGCTCGACGGGATCAAGGTCGACAAGCTGGGCAACCTGTACTTGTCGGCGCCGGATGGCCTGCGGATCTACTCGAGCGCCGGCAAACACCTCGGCACCGTGATCGCGCCGCGGCCGATACACAATTTCGCCTGGGGCGGTGAGGACGGGCGGACGCTCTACCTGACGGCGCGCGACCGGCTCTATCGCATCGCGCTGCTGGTCGAGGGAGTGCGGCCGTGATCGTCTTCGAGCGCGACACGCTGCAGAACTTCGAGCTTGCGGCAGGTCGCGAGTGGCTGGTGACGAACGGCATCGGCGGTTTCGCCAGCGGCACGATCGCCGGTCTCAACACGCGGCGTTATCACGGCTTGCTGATGGCATCGCTCAATCCGCCCGTGCAGCGGACGCTGCTCCTGGGGAAACTCGACGTGACGGCGAGATACCGGGGCCGAAGCTATCCGCTCGCAACCAACGAGTTCGCGGACGGGACGATCTCGCCACGCGGCTGTGTCCACCTCGATTCATTCACTCTCGATGGCCAATTGCCGGTCTGGACCTGGCTGATCGGCGATGCCCTGGTCGAGCAACGCATCTGGATGACACACGGGCAGAACACGACGTATGTCAGCTTCCGCCTGATCCGGGGCTCTGAATCCGTCGAGCTCGAACTCGCGCCGCTGTGTGCGTACCGCGATTTCCATTCGCAGCAGCGGGGCTCTCGCGACACGCTCGTCACGGCGGTGGACGGAGGTATTCGGGTCGACTCCTTCTATGGTGCAGTTCCGTTTCGACTGTTGTCGGATCGCGGTGAGTGGCAGATCGCGCCCGAGTGGAACTGGAACTTCAAGCATCGGGTCGAATCCGCACGCGGATTGGACGATCTCGAGGACCTCGTGTGTCCGGCGCGCCTGCGGTTGACACTGGATCCAGGTACTGCAGCAACGATCATCGCGACATGCGAGACGACTGAGCCGCTGTCGCCGAGCGCCAGTCTCAAGGCCGAGCAGTCACGGCAGGGCGAACTGCTGAAGGCTGCGCCAGATGACGTCGCCATTCGACAACTGATCCTCGCAGCGGATCAGTTCATCGTCGCCCGACAAGGCGGATCGACAGTCATTGCCGGTTACCCGTGGTTCAGCGACTGGGGACGCGACACCATGATCGCTCTCCCCGGACTCACGCTTTCGACCGGGCGTCACGAGATCGCTGCGACGATCATTCGCACCTTCGCGAAATTCGTCAGCGACGGGATGTTGCCGAATCTGTTTCCCGACGCGGGACACCCTCCCGAGTACAACACGGTCGATGCAACGCTGTGGTACTTCGTCGCGATCGATGAATACCTGCGTGCGACCAACGACCGCGCACTCCTCGAAGAAATCTACCCGACTCTGTGCAGCATCGTGCGCTGGCACCAGCGCGGCACGCGCTACTCGATTGAGGTCGACCCGGCCGACGGTCTGCTGCGCGCAGGCGAACCGGGTGTGCAGCTCACCTGGATGGACGCAAAAGTGGGTGATTGGGTCGTGACGCCTCGCATCGGCAAGCCCGTCGAGATCAATGCGCTGTGGTTCAACGCGCTGATGATCTTGCGGGACTGCGCCACGCGCCTTGGGCGTCCCGAGACGGCTGCCGAATATGAAACTGCGGCTCGACGCACGGCGCGCAGCTTCGGCGAGCGCTTCTGGTTTGCCGAAGGCGGCTACTTGTATGACGTCGTCGATGGCCCGGACGGCAACGATGCAAGCCTGAGGCCGAATCAGATCTTCGCCGTGTCGTTGCGTCACACCGTCCTCGACGACGATCGCGCGCGAGCAGTCGTGGACGCTTGCGCACGTCATCTCTGGACGCCGGTGGGGCTACGCAGCCTGGCGTCGAAAGCGGCGGGCTACACCGGCTCGTATGGCGGCGGTCCACGCGAACGTGATGCCGCCTATCACCAGGGAACGGTCTGGAGCTGGTTGCTGGGTCCATTCGTTTGTGCGCACTACCGAGTGCACGGCGACCTCGAACAGGCCCGAACCTATCTCGACGGCATCCGCTCGCACCTTCGCGATGCGTGCGTCGGCCAGATCAGTGAGATTTTCGACGGCGATCCACCTTTCACTGCCGCGGGATGCTTCGCCCAGGCGTGGGGGGTTGCCGAGATTCTTAGAGCATGGGGAGAGTTGCATGAACGCGAAATTGAGCAGCCGGGCGGCGGCAAAGCCAGCCGTCGTCCAGCAGCAGCCCGAAGGTAGCGCGCTGACTGCTGAGCAGCGGCGCCTGCAGGAATGCACGGCCGCGCAGCCTGCATGGAAGAAGTGGGGACCGTATCTGAGCGAGCGCCAGTGGGGCACCGTGCGAGAGGACTACAGTCCGCACGGCAACGCGTGGGAGCACTTCCCACATGACCACGCGCGCAGCCGCGTCTATCGATGGGGTGAGGATGGTCTCGCCGGCTTCTCCGATGACCAGCAGCGATTGTGTCTCGCGCTGGCGCTGTGGAACGGCCGCGATCCCATTCTCAAGGAACGGCTGTTCGGGTTGACGAACAGCGAAGGCAATCACGGCGAGGACGTCAAGGAGCTCTATTACTACCTCGACGCGACGCCGACGCACTCCTACCTGAAGATGCTCTACAAGTATCCGCAGGGCGAGTACCCGTACGCCGATCTGGTTCACCAGAATCGAGCCCGCGGTATCGGAGCTCCCGAGTACGAGTTGCTGGATACCGGAGCCTTCGAGGACAACCGTTATTTCGACGTCTTCATCGAGTACGCGCGCGGGGCTGTCGATGACGTGCTGGTGCGCATCACCGCGCACAATCGCGGTCCCGAGGACGCGGTGCTGCACGTACTGCCGCAGCTCTGGTTTCGCAACACGTGGCGCTGGTCGCATGGCGCTGCCCGGCCGAAGCTGAGCCAGCAAGGTCACGATCACATCGTCGCCGAGCATGCCGAGCTCGGGACCTATCACTTCTACGCTGCGAAACCGCACGAGCTGCTGTTCACCGACAACGAGACCAACACGGCTCGGCTGTACGGTCATGCCAACACCGGCTTCGTCAAGGATGCATTCCATGAGCGCGTGGTCAACGGCAACGAAGCTGCGGTGAATCCGGCGCACGAAGGCACGAAGGCGGCTGCGTGGTACCGACTCACCGTTCCCGCCGGCGGCCCGGTCGAGCTGCGTCTGCGGCTGACGAAAGAAGGCAAGTCGCGACCGTTCGCGGATTTCGACATGACATTCGAGCAGCGCCGGCAGGAAGCCGATGACTTCTACGCGTCGGTCCAGCACGACATCCCCGACGCAGATCAGCGCAGCGTCCAGAGACAGGCGTTTGCCGGAATGATCTGGAGTAAACAGTTTTTCTACTACGACGTGCCGCAGTGGCTGCAGGGCGACCCGACTCAGCATCCACCGCCAGCGCATCGCAAGCGCGGCCGCAACCGCGATTGGGCGCACCTCAACAATGCCGACATCATCTCGATGCCCGACAAGTGGGAGTACCCGTGGTATGCCGCGTGGGATCTCGCGTTCCACACGCTGCCGCTGGCGCTCATCGACTCACAGTTCGCGAAGGAGCAGCTCGTGCTCCTCACGCGCGAGTGGTACATGCACCCGAACGGGCAGATGCCTGCGTATGAGTGGGCGTTCGGCGACGTCAATCCTCCGGTACATGCCTGGGCCACGTGGCGCGTCTTCCAGATCGACCGCAAGCAGCGTGGCGATGCGGGCGATCTGGCGTTCCTCGAACGCGTATTCCACAAGCTGATGCTCAACTTCACCTGGTGGGTGAACCGCAAGGACGAGGAAGGACGCAACGTCTTCCAGGGCGGGTTCCTCGGCCTCGACAACATCGGCGTGTTCGATCGAAGTGCGCAACTGCCGACCGGCGGGCACATCGATCAGGCAGACGGCACCAGCTGGATGGCGATGTACGCGCTCAATCTCATGCGCATCGCGCTCGAGCTCGCGCAATACAACCCGGTTTACGAAGACATCGCGACCAAGTTCTTCGAACACTTCCTGCACATCGCGGAGGCGATGAACAACCTGGGCGAGGAGGGCATCGGCCTCTGGGACGATCAGGACAAGTTCTTCTACGACGTTCTGCACACGCCCGACGGGCGCATGACGCCGCTGAAGGTTCGCTCGATGGTCGGCCTGATCCCGCTCTTTGCAGTGGAAACGCTCGAGCCGGAGCTCCTCGACAAGGTGCCGCAGTTCAAACAGCGGCTGGAATGGTTCCTGAATTATCGGCCGGACCTTGCGCAGCTCGTTTCGCATTGGCACCAGGAAGGGCGCGGCAAGCGCCGGCTCTTGTCCCTGCTGCGCGGCCATCGCATGAAGCGGCTGCTCTCGCGCATGCTCGACGAGAACGAGTTCCTCTCGCCGTACGGTGTGCGCGCGATCTCGAAAGTGCACGAGCGCGAACCCTACCTGTTCCGTGTGGACGGAATGGACCTGAGCGTTCGCTACCTGCCGGCCGAGTCCGACTCGGGCCTGTTCGGGGGCAACTCGAACTGGCGGGGGCCGATCTGGTTCCCGGTCAACTTCCTCATCATCGAGTCGCTGCAGAAGTTTCATCACTATTACGGCGATGACTTCAAGGTCGAGTGTCCGGTCGGCTCGGGCCGGTTCGTCACCATCAACGACGTTGCCGAAGAGCTCGGCGCGCGGCTGACGCGAATCTTTCTCAAGGACGAGAACGGCCGCCGTCCCGTGTTCGCGCAGTATCCGCGACTGCAAGACGACCCGCATTTCCGCGACTACCTGCTGTTCTTCGAATACTTCCACGGGGATGTCGGCCGCGGCGTCGGCGCCGCCCATCAAACCGGGTGGACCGGCCTGGTCGCAAAGCTCCTGAAACCCCGTGCATCCACCACGCCGATTGAAGGTACATCGACATGAGCACCACTCCTTCGCATCTGCCGGCACCCGTCATGCCTCGCTGCGCGCCGCAGAAACTGCTGCAGGGCCAGAAAGCACTCGTCACCGGCGCCAGCTCGGGCATCGGTCGCGGAATCGCGCTCGCGCTCGCCGAGGCGGGCGCCGACGTCGTCGTCAACTACTCTTCGGGAGAGGACAAAGCTCGCGCGGTTTGCAACGACATCGAGAAGTTCGGCGTGCGCGCGCTTGCCGTCGGCGCCGACGTGTCGGACGAGGCGCAGGTCCGGAAGATGTTCGCGCGGATGTTCGACGAGCTCGGCACGATCGACATCCTCGTCAACAACGCGGGCCTGCAACAGGACGCTCCTTTCGAGGAGCTGACGCTGCAGCAGTGGAACAAGGTCATCGGCGTCAACCTGACCGGCCAGTTCCTGTGCTCGCGGGAAGCCGTGCGCGAGTTCAAGCGTCGCGGCGTGCGGCCGGAAGTGTCGTGCGCGGCCGGCAAGATTCTCTGCATCAGTTCGGTGCACGAGGTCATCCCCTGGGCGGGTCACGTGAATTACGCGGCGTCGAAAGGCGGCGTGATGCTCATGATGAAGAGCATCGCGCAGGAAGTCGCTCCGTACCGTATTCGTGTGAACAGCATCTGCCCGGGCGCAATCCGTACGCCCATCAACATGGAAGCGTGGGGCACGCCGGAAGCCTATGCCGGACTGCTCAAGCTCATTCCGTACAAGCGCATCGGCGAGGCCGATGAGATCGGACGTGCGGCCGTGTGGCTCGCGTCCGACTACGCCGACTACGTGCACGGCATCAGCTTGTTCGTCGATGGCGGCATGACGCTGTATCCGGGCTTCGAAACCGGCGGTTGATCAGCCAGCCGCAACGGGCTCCGCAGTCCGTTGCGGCCGCCGCATCGGGTCGCGGCACCCGAGCGCAATGGCCCGCGAAAGCGGGCTCCAGTCGCCAACCGCTCGTGGCATGGCCGTTGCAATCACCCCCTGCATGAACACACAAGAAGGAATCAGCGCGCTGCGAGGGCATTGGCCCGAGTATCTGATCGAAGGCTGGGCGCTGGGCATGTTCATGATCTCTGCCGGCCTGGTCACGACGCTGTTCGACTATCCCGGCTCACCCGTGAACCATGCGCTGCGTGACGGCGATCTGCGCCGCGTGCTCATTGGCATCTGCATGGGCCTTACGGCCATGGCGCTCATCTACTCGCCGTGGGGCAGGCGCTCGGGTGCTCACATGAACCCCGCCGTTACGCTGACGTTTCTGCGTCTCGGTCACGTCGCGCCGTGGGATGCGATGTTCTACATCCTCGCGCAGTTCCTCGGGGGCACGCTCGGCGTCCTGGTGGTCCTCGTGTTCGTTGGCGACGCGTTCGCTCAACCGCCAGTGCGCTACGTCGCCACACTGCCTGGCATGCGCGGTGTCTCAGTTGCTCTGCTTGCAGAGTTCGCGATCTCTTTCGCGATGATGACCGCGATCCTCCGCACTTCGAACTCGCAGCAGCTCATGCGCTACACCGGCGTGCTCGCCGGCGTGCTCGTCGCGACCTGGATCAGCGTCGAAGGCCCGCTTTCCGGCATGAGCATGAATCCCGCGCGCACGTTTGCCAGTGCGCTGCCGGGCAATGTCTGGACTGGATTCTGGCTTTACATGATCGCCCCCGTAGCAGGCATGCAAGCAGCCGCGGCGCTCTTCACCTGGCAACGAGGCCGCGGCGCGGTGAAGTGCTCGAAGCTCATCCACGCGGCCGATCAGCGCTGCATCCACTGCGGCTACGAGCCATCAGCGTTGGCGCGAGAGGCAATGTCATGACCCATTCGACATCATCGAGATTCGATGCCGTCATCATCGGCTCGGGCGCGGGAGGCTCTGCGGCCGCTTACAAACTGGCCACAGCCGGCCTGCGGGTGGCGCTGGTCGAGAAAGGCCGGGAACTGCCGCGTGACTCGAGCACGCTCGACTTCGACAAGGTCGTTCATCGAGGTCTCTTCAAGAGCAAGGAACAATGGTTCGATGGCCACGGGCGCACGTTTGCTCCGGAGGAGTATTTCAACGTCGGCGGCAAGACCAAGTGGTACGGCGCCGCGCTGCTTCGGTACGGGCGGCACGAGTTCGAGGCCGATCCCGCTCATCAGTGTCTCGGCTGGCCGATCGACTATGACGAGCTGCAGCCTTACTACGAGGAGGCAGAATCGCTCCTTGGCATCCGCTCGTTCGAAGCGGAGCCGGATCTTGCGGTGATCCTCAGGCGATTGCGTGCCTCCGGTACGTGGCGCAGCGAGGCACTGCCGCTCGGATTGGCGAAGTCCATTCTCGATCACCCGCTGGAGGCGCGACGGTTCGATGGATTCGCGTCGGTCGCCGGCCTCAAGGCCGATGGCGAGACTGCATTTCTTTCGAAGCTTCGTGGAATGTCCAATCTCAGGTTGCTGACCGGCGAGGCGGCGGTGGAGCTGATCGGCGAGCGTGGGAATCCACGCCAACTCGTCGGCGTCAGAATGGCGGATGGCCGTGTACTCCACGCGCGGGCAGTCCTGCTCGCAGCAGGCGCTTTGCACTCGCCACGGTTGCTTGCTCAGTACCTGGGAGCTAGCGGCCTTCAGCAGCTTCCCGCTGCCGCGAATGTCGGACGCAACTTGAAGCTGCATCTGCTCACCGCGGTGGTGGCGGTTTCGTTATCGCGAAAGACCGATGTGATCCGCAAGACGAATCTGTTGCTGAACGATGCAATGCCTCACAGCAGTATCCAGCCGTTGGGGTTCGACGGCGAGCTCATCTCGACGTTGGTCCCGAAGGTCGCCCCGAGAGCATTGGCGAGGCTGATCGGGCAACGCGCTTACGGCTTCTTCCTGCAAACAGAGGATGGCTCGCACTCGGACAACCGGGTGAACGCAGGCGCCGTCCCCACGATGGACTACGACGCTGAGCGCCTGATGCCGGCGGTCCAGCAGCACAGTCGATTGGTGAGTACGTTCAAGCGAGCACTCGCCAGAGCCGGCCTGCTGGCTTTTTCGGAGCGCATCGGCCTGGCGGGCACTGCGCATGCGTGCGGCACTCTGGTGACGGGAAGCGATCCGCAGCGATCGGTCGTCGACGCTGGCGGCCGAGTGCACGGCATGGAAGCGCTCTACGTGGTGGACGGCAGCGTTCTGCCGAGGTCGAGCCGCGTCAATCCATCGCTGACGATCTACTCGTGGAGCTTGCGGGTGGCGCGCTCGCTCGCGCTGAGTCTGCGCGAAACACAGACGGACCCGTCGAAAGAGGTCGTGATGTCATGAGGCTGCGTAGTCTTGCGACCCTGGTTCTGTTCGTCCTCAGCGCCGGTGTTCGTGCAGACGGCGGCGGGACACCGCCGATAGTCAGGTCGATCGACTCGATCGGCATCACGGTCGATGACATGGACCGTGCCGTCGAGTTCTATACGAAGGTCCTGGGCTTCGAGAAAATCGACGCGCGCGAAGTGGCAGGCGAGCAATACGAACGCCTCTACGGCGTCTTCGGCATGCGGCTCGCAATCACGACGCTGCGTCTCGGGGATGAGCGGATCGAGCTGATGCAGTTCGTTGCACCGCATGGCCGTCCGGAACCCGTTGACTCGAAGAGCAACGATCGATGGTTTCAGCATGTCGCGATCATCGTGTCGGACATGGACCGCGCGTACGCGTGGCTGCGCGAGCACAAAGTCGCGCACGCCTCTTCGGGCCCGCAACTGCTGCCGGCGTGGAACCCGAATGCCGGCGGCATCTCGGCCTTCTACTTCCGCGATCCCGACGGGAATCACCTGGAAGTGCTGCACTTTCCCGCAGGCAAGGGCGATGCGAAATGGCATCGCAAGTCCGAAAAGCTGTTTCTCGGAATCGATCACACGGCGATCGTGGTCGGCGACACCGATGCAAGTCTCGGCTTCTATCGCGACGCGCTCGGCCTGCGCGTGGCAGGAGCGAGCGAGAACTACGGTCCGGAGCAGGAGCGTCTCAACAATGTGTTCGGCGCCAGGCTTCGCATCACCGCGCTGCGCGCGGCTCGCGGCCCCGGTGTCGAGCTGCTCGAATACCTCGCGCCGCGGACTGGCCGCCCGATCCCCGTCGACTCCAAAGCGAACGACGATTGGTATTGGCAGGTGAACAGCAGCGCAACGGTCACGGCTGCCGACGCAGTCGTTCGTCACGGGCACTACTCATACGTGTCTCCCGGCCCGCAGGCAGTTGCGGGAGACGTGCAACTCATTATCCGCGACCCGGACGGGCACGCACTGTTGTTGCGTGATCACGCCGGAATGGAGGGCGCTTCGCCATGACTTCTCCACAGGTGCCCCTCAAGAATCTCGTAATCGTGGGCGGTGGCTTCGCAGGGATCACGCTCGCTCAGCAGCTCGAGCATCGGCTGCCGCCGGGATGGAAGCTCACGCTGGTGAGCCAGGAGAATTTCATCACCTTCAACCCGCTGCTGCCGGAGGTTGTGGGTGCGTCGATCCTGCCGGGCCATGTCATCGCGCCGCATCGCCAGATGATCCACTGCAGCAATGTCTGCATGGCGCAGGTCACGGAGATCGACTACGAAGCCAGACAGGTCCACTACCTGGGCGAGGGGAGCGGTGTGCTCGACTACGACCAATTGGTCCTCGCTTGCGGCGTGAATGCGAATCTGGATCTGGTCAAGGGCATGTCTCAGCATGCGTTGCCGTTGAAGACGCTTGGCGACGCTCTATTCTTGCGCAACCGGGTCGTGTCCCGACTGGAGCAAGCGGAGCTGCAGCCGAATCCGGAAGCCCGGCGCTGGCTGACAACCTTTGTCGTGATCGGCGGCGGCTTCAGCGGCGTGGAGACAGCGGGAGTTCTGACGGACTTCCTGCGCGCGAGCCTCAGGTACTACCCGCGCATCCAGCCCGATGACATTCGTGTGGTGCTGCTGCACGGACAGAATCGATTGCTGCCCGAGTTGTCAGCGTCGCTGGGTGAATTCGCCGGGCGCAAGATGCGTATGCACGGATTGGATGTCCGTCTCGAAACTCGTGCGTCGCGCATCGACGATCGTGCGGTAACGCTGGCGAGCGGCGAGATCATTCCGGCTGGAACCGTGATCTGCACCATCGGCACGCAGCCGAACTCACTCGTCACGGACTCACCGTTGCCGAAGGAGCGCGGTCGGGTGAAGGTCAACGCGGATATGTCCGTGCCCGGCTTCGCCGGCGTATGGGCGTTGGGAGATTGCGCAGCCGTTCCCAACAAGCTGGACGGCAAGATCTCTCCTCCGACTGCTCAGTTCGCCGATCGCCAGGCCCGTCAGCTTGCAAGCAACATCGCATGGCACCTGCGTGGGCGTGAGACCGCCGAGTTCTCCTTCAAGCCCCTGGGTCAGCTCTCGACCATTGGGCACAACAAGGCGGTCGCGGAGATGTTCGGAGTCAAGCTTTCCGGGTTCGTGGCATGGCTGCTCTGGCGCGGGGTGTACCTCCTCAAGATTCCGACGCTGGCGCGCAAGTCGCGCTTGTTTCTCGAATGGAACTGGGCGATGTTCTTCCCGCCGGATATTTCGCATCTTGGTTATCGACGCACGCGCCGAAGCTCGCCGGTCGCAACGACGAACACCGGCCGCGCTGCGAACGGGTAGCAGCCATGTCGATTACCCTCCGCACGGGCGACGCTCCTCAGATCGAAAGCTTTCTCGCCGACCGCCTCTACGAGTACAACGCGGCCGCTACTGGTCACGACGATGGGGAATCCTTTACAGCGATCCGTGAAAGCGAGTCCCGCGGCATCGAGGCCGGCATTAGCGGATACACGTGGTGTGGTTGCTGCTATATCTCTTATCTATGGGTCGCCGAGACAGCGCGAGGGCGAGGAATCGGCACTGAGCTGTTGAAAGCGGTTGAACAGCACGCGCGCGCGAAGTCTTGTCGGGTGATGTTCGTTGCGACGCACAGCTTTCAGGCGCCGCAGTTTTACACGCGCATGGGCTTCGAACAGGTTGCGTCAATCGCCGACCATCCCGTCGGCTACTCGAGTCTGTTCTTCGCCAAGCGGCTCGACTCGTCGCTTCATGAAATCGAGGACTAGTCCCGCGATCTCACGGCTGTGCGTTTCGAGTGCGAAGTGACCGGTGTCGAGCAGGCGCAGCTCCGCGTCCGGAATATCGCGCAGGTAGGCACGCGCGCCGTCCAGAGTGAAGAACGGATCGTACTGACCCCAGGCGATCAGCATGGGAAAGCGCTGCTTGCGAAACATTTCCTGGAACTGCGGATATAAATCCACGTTGCGGCGGTAGTCGCCGAACAGATCGAGTTGCAGCTCGATGTTCCCGGGTCGTTGCAGCCGCACCCAGTCGAGAGTCCATGTGTCTGGAGCGAAGCGCGGCCAGAGTGCTTCCGGTACTCCCGCCAGATATTGTTGCCTGATGCCTTCCTCGTTCAGCCAACCCTGAAGCTTGCGCCGGTTCTCGCTGGACGGTTGCTGCCAGTACGCGCGCAGCGGATCCCACCCTGAGCTCAGACCTTCCGCATAGGCATTGCCATTCTGGACGATCAGGGCACTGATCCGTTCGGGGTGGCGCAGCGCCAATCTCAACCCGATGGGTGCGCCGTAGTCCTGAATGTAGAGCGCGTAGCGCTCGACGCGCACCGTTTCGAGAAAGCGCTCCATCACGAGGGTCAGTTTCTCGAAGCTGTAGTCGAACTGCTCGCGCGGCGGGAAGTCACTCAATCCGAAGCCAGGGTAGTCAGGTGCGATCACGCGGTAGCGCGAAGCCAGTTGCGGCATCAGATCCCGGTACATGAACGAGGAGCTGGGAAAGCCATGCAACAGAACGATGGCGGGTGCGTCTCGCGGTCCGGCTTCGCGATAGAAAATCGAGAGTCCATCAACCGTTGCCCTGCGATGCTCCACTACGGGTGTCGCCGGAGCGGCATGGACGCAGAATGCAGGGGCGATGATCGAGAGCGACATCATGAGTTGGCGGATTGCGCGCAGCACGGTGAGGCCTAGGAGCCGGCGGCGGTGCGAGTGCCACTCAGCAGAGCTGCAGCTTGCGCATGAGCGTCGGCAGGCGGCTGGCCGTACAAACGTCCCAGGACAGCAGACGACACCGGCGCTTGACGTTCGATGCGATGCCCGCTCAGCAGCGCTGCAGCGCTCGCGTGTGCATCTATCAGCGTCTCCGACATAGGTGATGAGCGCTGCAGTTTCATCACAATGGGCGTGTGCGGCCGACTGAGCAACGCAGCTGCCTGGGCGTGCGCATCCGCTGGGTTAGGGGACGCTGCGGTCTGCGAATCGGCAAGCGCTGCAGTCGTGGCAAGGATCGTGGGGATCAGAAGCAAACGCATTTTCATGGGAGTCCTCGGAATAGGTGGGGCGGCTTGATGTGTCGTCGCGCATACGTGGTCGTCTGGCCACGCTGAAGTCGACTGCAATGCGTGTGCCATGCGTATTCGAGCGCGAGATCGCCGCCTATCCCGGTTTTCGCTGCAGGCGGCCCGCAATTAAGACCGCGTCGGCTTTGAGATGCTGTGGCTGACCGCGAGATGTTGTGGTTGTTTGATCTCTAGACGGGGGGTTGAAGCGCATCACCAGCGCTGCGACAGAATTTTCGGCCGACGTTAAGCGAGCGTTATGGCGCTCATTACAACTATTTGGTTGTCCGCGATGAAGTTCTCGGCAAAAAATAAAGTATACGAACTCGGAAGGATCATCCATGAGTCGTTTCCATCGTCTGTCCAGGGCTTCGCTGGCGCTGGCACTGGTCGTCGGCTGCCAGGCCTATTCCCCGCTGCTGCTTTCCGCCGAGGCGGCGCCGATCGCCTATCCACACACGCGGCAGATGAATGTGGTCGAGGATCATTTCGGGCAGAAGGTCGCCGATCCGTTCCGCTGGCTGGAGAATGACGTCCGCGAGGACAAGGAGGTCGCCGCCTGGGTCGACGCGCAGAACAAGGTGACCAACGCCTATCTCGCCACCTTGCCCGGCCGCGACATCTTCAAGGCGCGGCTGCAGAAATTGTTCGATTTCGAGCGCTACACCGTCCCCACCAAGAAAGGCGGGCGTTATTTCTACAGACACAATAGCGGCCTGCAGAACCAGTCGCCCCTCTATGTTCGGGACAGCGTCGACGGTCCGGCGCGGGTGCTGATCGATCCCAACACATGGAGCAAGGACGGCGCCACCGCGCTCGCCGAAATGGGAATATCGAAGGATGGCAAGAGGATCGCTTATGCGATCCAGGATGGCGGGGGCGACAAGAGGACGATCCGAATCCTCGATGTCGACAGCGGCAAGATCCTGGACGACGCGATCACATGGGTCCAGTTCACCACGATCGACTGGACCGCGGATGGATCGGGATTCTTCTACCTGCGCTATCCCGAGACGGATTCCTTTCAAAGCAAGGTGCAATTGCACAGCGTCTATTTCCATCGGGTCGGCACGCCGCAGGCGCAGGACCGGTTCGTCTATTCAACCCCTGATCAGCCGGTTTCATTCAACTGGACCCAGCTGTCCGATGACGGCCGCTATCTCATCCTTTCATCCGACAACGGCACGCGGGCGCCCAAGCTGAGCTTCGTCGATCTGCAGAGCAAGGATTGGAAGGTTCGCTTGCTGGGCGGCGATTACCAGGACCACTGGCTCTATGCCGGCAATGTCGGCACCCAGTTCTATCTGATGACCAGCAAGGACGCGGAGCGTTTCAAGCTGGTGACTTTGGATATCGCCGCCGCCGATCCTGTGGCAACCGATCTGGTTCCCGAACAGAAAGCGGTGCTGAAATCGGCAAGGCTGCTTGGCGGCAAGCTGCTTCTGACCTATATGGTCGACGTGAAATCGGAGGTCCGGCGTTTCGCACTGGACGGCAAGCCGGAGGGTGTCGTGGAGCTGCCCGGCCCCGGCACCACTTCGGATTTCGACGGCAGCCAGGGCGACCGCGAAGCCTTCTTCGAATATTCGAGCTACAACGCCGTGCCGACCGTGTATCGCTACGATGTCGCGACTAACAGGACACAGGTCTGGGCGCAGCCGAAGGTGAAGGCGGATCTCAGCCGGACCCTTGTCGAGGAGAAGTTCTATACGTCGAAGGACGGGACCCGCGTGCCGATGTTCGTGGTGCGGCGAAAGGACGTAACCGGTCCCGCCCCGACGATTCTTTACGGCTATGGCGGCTTCATGTTGATCTTTCCGCCCGAATATTCGCCGGCCACGCTCGCCTGGGTCGAGCAGGGCGGCGTCTATGCGGTCGCCCAGATACGTGGCGGCGGCGAGTATGGGACGCCCTGGCACCAGGCCGGCCGCAAGTTCAACAAGCAGAACGTGTTCGACGATTTCATCGCTGCCGGCGAATATCTGCAGACACAGAAGATAACGCCGCCCAACGGGTTGGCGATCAAGGGCGAATCCAACGGCGGATTGCTGATCGCCGCGGTGACCAATCAACGGCCCGATCTGTTCGCGGCGGCTCTGCCGATGGTGCCGGCGATCGACATGATCCGCTTCGCGAAGTTCACTTCCGCCAAATACTGGGCCGGCGAATTTGGTTCGCCGGAGGTGGAGGCGGAATTCCGCAACCTGTACGCGTATTCGCCGCTGCACAACATCCGTTCCGGCGTCGCCTACCCCGCGATCATGGCGACGACTGCCGACACCGACGACCGGGTCGTGCCCAGCCATAGCTTCAAGTATGTCGCCGCGCTGCAGGCGGCGGACATCGGCCCCAGGCCACATCTGGTACGGATCGAGACCCGCGCCGGTCACGGCAGTGGCAAGCCGGTCGACAAGCAGGTGCAGGAGACCGCCGATTTGTGGGCGTTCACGGCGAAATGGACCGGGTTGGCAGTGACACCGGTCGATTGAGGTATCGGCTGTTGTTGGGTCAACAGGGGAAGGTGATGGCTGTATGGCTTGCAAGATTGCTGGTTGCCGCGGCGCTGTTCGCGACGCCGGCCGTTGCCCAGGTCAAAAGCGGGTTGGATCAGGGTCCGCAGGCCCGGCCACTCTATAAGCGCGAGCAATGGCTGCCGAAGTCCGTGCCGACTTCGGACACGGTGCTCCGTATCCCGGTGCCAGCCGATTACAACGCGCCGAAAGGCGCGTTCGTGCTGGTCGGCGGCCGGTTGTTCGACGGCACCGGCAAGGCAGCCCGGCCGGCGACGATCGTCGTCCAAGGCAAGACGATCACCGCGATATTGAAGCCGGGCGAGCAGAACTGGCCGAAGGACGCAATCGTCTACGACGTCTCCGGCAAGACGGTGATGCCGGGCCTGATCGACCTCCACACGCACATCACCTTCCTCGACCGCGGCGACGACAGCGCTTATTCGGCAGGGAACACCAGCGGCTCGCAATCCACGGTGCGCGCGCTGCGGCGGATGGCGATCTATTTGCAGTCCGGCGTCACCTCGATCCGCGACGTCGGCAGCCATGGCGACACGCCGTTCGTGCTCAAGGGCCTGCAATCCTCGGGCGAAATCCCCGGTCCGCGAATTTTCGCTGCCGGACAATTGATCACCCAGACCGGCGGCCATGGCGCGAGCCATGCCTTCGGCGTGGTCACCAACCCCAATGCAATGGCCCTGGTCGTTTCCGGTCCGGATGCGTGGCGCGAGGCTGTACGCATCCAATTCGCCAAAGGGGCGGACCTGATCAAGCTGGCGAGCGAGTACACGCAGGAGGAAATAACCGCCGCCGTCGACGAGGCGCATTCGCTGGGCCTGCCGGTGACGGTCGACGCGGAAACGCAATACATCGACATGGCGATCAAGGCGGGCGTGGATTCGATCGAGCATCCGCTGCCGCGCAGCGACGAAGCGATCGCGCTGATGGCGAAGCGTGGCATCGCATCGGTGCCGACCCTGATCCCCTACCGCCTCGTTTCGCGCGAATGGGGTGGCTATAACGGATCGACCTCGCGCCGCTTTCTGCTCAACGAGGACACGATCATGGCGATGGGCAAGAAGCTCCGCCGCGCGGGCGTGAAGATGGGGATCGGGCTCGACCTGATCGAGCATTGGCCCAACTATATGCCGGGCGCCTATATCAACGAGCTGGAGAGCTTCGTCGAGATGGGCTTCACCAGGACCGAGGCTTTGGTCGCGGCGACCAGGACGAACGCCGAAATATTGAAGATGGACGACAAGGTCGGCACGATCGAGATCGGCAAGCTGGCCGACATCATCGTGGTCGACGGCAATCCGGACGAGGATTTCAACGCGTTTCGAAAGGTGCGCACTGCCTTCGTCGGTGGGCGGCTGATGCTGCAGGACGGCCGGCTCTACAAACCCGCGCATGAGGAAGTGCCGTTGCCGGAGCGAAAGCCGCCAGCCACCGTGAGCGTCGAAACACAGAACCGCTGACCGCCGCTGCGCTGGGAGTACCAGGATGAAGCGCCTTAGGGCTGTCGGGCTTATGTCCATTGCATGCACCCTCGCTTGGACTGCAGAGAGCGCCAGCGCGGGAAAGGCTAACGGCGTTGCAACGCTTCACAGCGAGGCGATTACGCCGGCATCCAATGCGCTCTTCCAGGCTGAGTCAACTCCGCCCTCCACAGCGCAGGACTGGGAGAAAATTCGAGCCAGCGCTGCAGCTCTCGGGCGGGCAGCACAGCAACTCGCATCGCAGGATCTTGCAAAGGCCCCGGGCCGCTGGACCGAATTTGCATACGCGCTCCAGCAGCAGGCGCAACAGGCAGTCCGAGCGGCCGAGAGTAAGGATCAGGATGCTCTTGTGATCGCGAACGGTGACATCGTCTCTGCCTGCGAGGACTGCCATGCCAGGTATCGGGATGCCGGTCGCAGTATGAAGCAGTAGCCTCACTCACGATCTTTCCAGTCGCGGAACTGACGAGCTCGTGAAGCCCCATCTCTAGTTCGACCGCTCTGCGTGGCCTTCTCCGCTCTCGCGTCCCACATGCGAGATCTGGCCATCGCAGTTGCCAGCTTTCCCGCAAGCCCGTCGCGATTCACTCGCCTGAGTTTCATGGCTCAGCGATCTCCGCCATCCTTGGCTGCCGGAACCGGCCGAGCAGATTGTTTCCTTGTGATGGTTGTACTCCGATTCCGCATCCTGCGCGGATTCTGTCTGCAGCGTTACGCGACCAGATCTGCTGCCACGATTCAGGAGCGCAGACGTGCATCAGGTGCTATAGTCCCTGCGGCTCGTAACCTTTCCCTTTATCTCCTGCTGGCCGCGCGACTCGCGCTCTTCTCGGCCAATTCAGCTAAACCGAAGCGTTCTCGAACCGATGGAGGGTGGCGCGCGTTGGCGCCGCCTTGGTTCAGGCCGGCGTGGATTCAAATATGACTTCTACACGATCGCCATCCGATTCCATGCTCGCGATTCCCGGCGGCTCGGCCGAGTTTCGCAGAAAAGTCCAGCAGGAAGCTCAGGAGCGAACAGCGCTTCGCGAGAGCGAGCTGGAGTTGCAGGCCTCGCCCAGCAAAGGCGCTCAAGAACGTATCGGAATCTGGGAGCGCCTTCATGCAGTGTTCTTGCCTGGCGCTCCTACACATGCACTCGTAAAGGTGATTGCGAAGCAAACGCGGCTGACTGTGGAGCAGGTTCGCGAGGAGCAGCGCCGCCGCGCCGGGACGCTTGCAACGCAGCGGACGCAGGTCATCCGGCAACGATCTGACATGCAGGAGACCGAACGATGAGTAAAGGTATGAATCAAAAGCGGGAGCAGAAGCGCAAGCCCGAGAAGAGTCTTCAGGAGAAGCGCGCGGCAAAGAAAGCCAAGAAGGCCGAGCGAGCTGCGACGCGGACGCTGTAGCGCGGGTCCATGCGCCCACGCGTAATTTCATCCGATCCAGAACAGGACGAGCGCAATGCCGAGACCTCCGAACTTCAAGCAGGACAAGAAGCGCCGCGAAGAGGCGCAGAAGAAGCGCAATCAAAGCAAGCAGCAGGAGCGAGCTGCGCGGCGCGCCGGGGTCCTGGAACCGCCCAAGAGTACTTCGTAACGCAGCGAGCCCAGGTGGCAACGCGTGAAGCGATGCAGCTAGTGGCCTGAGACGGACTGCGAAAGCGGCTGCACTGCCCGTAGTCGCAGAATCGCCGCCAGGTTCGCTTTGAGTTGTGCCTCGCTCTCACGCAACACATCTTCGGCGTCGACACGCCCGGTAATGTCGGTGAAGGTGATCGCGACACCTTTGCGCGGATTGCTGCCGGCATGGAAAGGAAGGATGCGACGCGCATACCAGAGTCGGTCAGCGCTCAGTACCGCATTTTCGCTCAGCGCACCCGTCCGCATGACTTCGCGGACATCTCGTATGAAATCCGGATCATGGAATCTTGGTGTCAGATCGGTGATCTGACGGCCGATATCTCCAGGCAACAACGGAAACAGTGCGCCGATCGCAGTGGTGAACCAGCGAACGCGCAGATCATCGTCCAGACATAGCACCATGATGCCGGCCGAACTCAGGATGTCGGCTTGCGTTTGCAGTTCGTCCATCTTTCCTCGCAGCTGGGCATTCGCTGCGTGCAACTCCTTGCCGCTCAGGTTCAGTTCCTGGTTGGTGGCGCGCAGCTCTTCGCGCGAAGCGTCAAGCTTTTCATGCGAGATCTGCAGTTCCTCGCTCCAGTTGCGCTCACTCGAATTCTCCGCAGCGCCTCGGGTGATCTTGCGATAGATCCGAAATTCCGCGGACACGGTTGCGAAGCCAGGATAGTCGACGGGCAGGTGCTCGCCGGCGCCCAGGAACAGGTAGCCGCCGGTGCGCAAAGCCGAGTGGATCAGCAACATGACGCGACTCTTGCCTGCCGAGTCGAGGTAGATGAGCAGGTTCCGGCAAATCACGAGGTCCAGGTCGCCGAAGGGAGCATCTGTGATGAGGTGTTGGGCCGCGAACACGAGTTTCTGGCGCAGTGACTTTCGCACCTGCTGCTCAGCTCCATGGGCTTCAAAGAAGCGTTCCCGTCGATCGGCCGCCACCTGGGTCAACGCACGTGGAGTGAAGATGCCGCGACTTGCGTGTACAACGATGTCCTGCGATGCATCGGTCGCAAATACCCGAAAGTCGATCACGGGCCGCGATCGATCCGCACGCTCAGCGAGCAGTATCGCCACTGAATAGGCTTCCTCACCGCTCGCGCAGGCCGCGCTCCACGCGCGGATCGGATCGCTTGGGCTGCGATCGCAGAACAGCCGATCGACGACCTGGGTCTCGAGCGTTTTCCAGGCGGGTGAATCCCGGAAAAATTGTGTGACGTGTACCGGGATCTCGCGCACGAGCTGCGCGACTTCAGCAGAATCCTGCTGGAGGAGCGCCGCGTATTCGCCGAAGTCACGCAGACCCAGCAGCTCGAGCCTCTGTTGAACGCGGCACACCAGAGGCGTGAGTTTGTAACCCCTCAGGTCGAATCCGGCCTTCTCGCGCAGCACGGCAAAGATCGTATCGAGCGCATCCGCGGAAGCGGGGACACGATGCAGGCGCTGGGTCGCGAACTCGGGGCTTACGGCCATGCGACATCCTCAGTGACCACTTCCGGAACCGCGTGCCGATCATCGCGCTGGCGGTGACGCCGAGGGATACCGCCTGGAAATTGCGGTACTGGGTCAGTGTAGTCCTGATCTTCGCGAGCCGTACGAGAGATTTAGCGATGGCGGTCAGTCATGCGGAGGTGCTCATCTACAGTGCCACCGTCACAAGATCGCCCGTAGTACGATAACCGCGGCTCAAAAGTCGCCAGGGGGCGCTATGGCGAAGTCGGATGTGCAGGCCACACTCAAGGCCTGTATCGCGAAGTTCGATCCCGCCACGGCTCGGGTCATTCGAGCATCTCGCAAGCGACTGCGCGCGGTCCTTCCGACCGCGAACGAAATTGTCTACGACAATTACAACTTCTTCGTCATCGGCTACTCGCCGACGCTGCGACCGTCCGACACGATCGTCTCACTGGCCGCGGCGGCAAACGGCGTCGGCCTCTCGTTCTATAGAGGCGCGACACTGCCCGACCCGCAGGGCATGCTGCTCGGCACCGGCAAGCAGAATAGATTCGTGCGTTTGCCGACCGCCGAGGTCCTCGCGCAGCGCGGAGTCAAGGCGCTGATCCTCGCAGCCATCCGGCAAAGCAAAGTGCCGCTGCCTGACCATGGGCACGGCACGACGTTGATCAAGTCGGTGTCCGCTAAGCAGCGTCCACGACGCAAGAAAATGCAGCCGGAGTGTGCTGCGGTGGCTGACGCTGACAGCGTGCCGTGAGCCCGCGAACCTGCAAGGCACGCGGGCGTGAGCGCCTGAAATCACGACATTACGCCGGGCGCTGAGACTCAAACGGTGACGCGTGCCACAGTGCGTCGGACCCAGGGAGCGATGAGGGTTACCGTGGGAAAGGCAATTGGCCAAGTGGTCAGGCAACTCCTGAGCCAATTCGACGCGAAGTCAGCGCTCAATCCGTGCGCAGACACGAGAACGAAGCCGGAGACAATCGTTACCATGACAGCAGAGAGCAGAGCGCCGAAGAGCAGCGGGGCATAGCGAACAGGAATACGCATTTCGATCTCCTTCGAAGTTGATTCTGAGAAGGCTCATCGTGCCACCTCAAGTCAACTTGAGGTCAAGAGAGGACAGTGCGCGGTCGAGCGCGAGCGATCAGTTGTCGGCGATGATGGCTATGACAGAGTTAAGAGAGGTCAACAGTGAGTGAGCTGGCAGAATTCATCCTGCGTGCGGTTGCAATCGGCGTTGGGGCCACCGTCGTCATGGATCTATGGGCCGTGCTCCTGCAACGTCTGTTCAGCGTGCAACCTTCGAATTGGGCTATGGTCGGGCGGTGGGTTGGGCACTTTTCGCACGGGCAGTTCCGCCACGACAGAATCGCCGATGCTGCATCCATCCGTGGCGAGCGAGCGCTTGGCTGGATGGTTCACTACCTCACCGGCATTACGTACGGTGCGCTGCTACTCGGTATCTGCGGTCTGGCTTGGGCGAGGAGACCCACGTTGCTACCGCCACTAGTCCTCAGCCTGGTTGCTTTGCTCGCACCATTCTTCCTGCTGCAGCCCGGCATGGGGCTCGGTGTAGCAGGTGCAAGGACTCCTGATCCGAATGCGACGCGGCTGCGCAGCGTGCTCAATCACACGGTCTTCGGCCTGGGACTCTACGTTTCTGCATTGCTCTGCGCTCAAGCATAGGCGCTGTGCTCGTTTAGAAAGGGCGGTGCTTGACCTGCAGCGCCTTGAGCTTTCGAGCGTAGTTCTCGCGCACATAACGCTCGTGGGCGACGCTTAACCCACGTTGTGGCGATGAGGTTCAAGCTAGTGCATCGTCCCCGCGACTGACGTTGAGGTGGAATGCCAGCGCAACGATTGGCGTCCACGTAGAGAGGCAAATTGGATGAGGCGCTAACCCCCCCCCGTAATGCGGAGTCGACGTTCACACTGCTGCTGGTAGAGGACGATGTCTGGGTACGCATGGATGTGGGCCAGCGACTACGATCTGCTGGCCTGAAAGTTGTGGAGGCGGTCAACGGACAGAACGCGCTCGAACTGTTGCGCAGTTCCACTCGCATCGATCTGGTACTCACGGACCTGCACATGCCCGGCATCGATGGGGCAGCTCTGGTGCAAGAGATTCGGGTCCGATGCCCGCACATGCCGATCTTCATGTCCTCGGCGCAACTGCCGTCCTTCGATATCTATCAGATGCTCGATGGATTCTTCTCCAAGCCTCTGGACGTACCTGCTTTTGCGACTTACTTGCAGCAGGGAGCGGGTCGCTCATAGCGAAGGCACTGAGTCGCAGTTGCATCCGCAGATGCGGTGTGACGCCGCAGACAGACCAGTTGACAATTCGATGTTTCTCGTAATAACGTACAGCGCATGCAAACCAAGAACGTCGTGGAAGCACTGGGTGCGCTCGCGCATGAGTATCGGCTGGGGATCTATCGAACCCTGGTCGAGCAAGGTCCTGAAGGGCTGTCCGCCGGCTCGATCGGCGAGGCTGTCGGCCTGGCGCCGTCATCGCTGACATTCCACCTGCAGAATTTGCATCGCGCGGGGTTAATCGTGCAGCGACGCGAGAGTCGCAGCCTTATCTACAGCGCTGATTTCGATGCAATGAATGAGCTGGTCGGCTATCTCACCGAGAACTGTTGTGCTGGAAGTGGCCAGTCGTGCGCGACTGCCTGCAAGCCTGCATCTACGCCCAAGACCACCAGGCGCAAGAAGGTTGCGTAACTACACCGTCCTCTCCGAACGTCTTTGACTCGAGGTAGTCGTCATGAAGAGATTGCATGTGCACGTGAGCGTCGACGACCTGGCGAAGTCGATCCAGTTCTACAGCACGTTGTTCGCAGCAGAGCCGACCGTGAGCAAGGAGGACTACGCTAAATGGATGCTCGAGGATCCGCGCGTGAACTTCGCGATCAGCAAGCGTGGTAGTGAAACGGGCATCCGCCACCTTGGCATCCAGGTCGAAGACCGGGCCGAGCTTGCCGACGTCTATTCACGTCTGCAGCGCGCCGAAGCTCCGATTCTCGAAGAGGGGGCAACTACCTGCTGTTACGCGAAAAGCGAGAAGAGCTGGATCGCAGATCCGCAGGGCATTCAATGGGAGACGTTTCTCACCAGCGGTGAGAGCACGACCTATGGCGCGGCTGCGGTCCGACTGAACAAGGGCAAACCTTGCTGCGAGCCGACTCAGGCCGCGTGAACCCTGGCAGAGCGTCCGCCTCAATATCGCCACAGCACTCCAAGCGATGGCACGAGCGGCAGCCACGTATCCTCCGTCGATGACCCGCGAGTCGAGCAGGCTGACCGGACTCAGGAAATTCTTCAGATGAAAGGGCTCGTACAGGCGCAGACCATCGAGGATGATCGCAGTCTCGCCCGGCTCGCCGCCACGCACCAGGCCGATGCTCGAGAAGCCGTTGGTGGCCGTGCCCGGCAAGCGCTGAACTACGCGCAACGGCTTTGCCTGCGCGTGCGGCTCACCTTCTACGCGCAGCTCCCTCGGCAGGATTCGCGTGTTGTAGATGAAGGTCAGCCCCGACGAACGTAGCTCGTCGAGCACGTCGCTGATCGCTTGCCCGTGCCATTCCTGCGCCATCGCCGGTCCCGCCAGCAAAATGCACGCCAGCATCAGGCAAGCTGCCGGACGCAACTGCCATTCGACGTCGGAGTTTGGAGCTCGCGTGCACAACGCTGCGATCTCGACCAGCAAGGATCGAATCCATTCTGGCACGCGATGCGCGGGCGGGATGCACGAGGAACTGCGTGTCCTCTGCGTGGAAGTCCGGGATGTGAGACGTCGCGTGCTGCAACAATCAATCGTTCCCCGAAATCGGATCAGTCAATCCCCGATTGCGCTGTCGCGGTCTGCGAACACTTTCTGCGCGGTTGGTTTCGTCGCGCATTGCGTCTACCCAGGCAATGCAAGAATCCCCGCGTCATCGCTCGTGTCCGGGCCATACCATTGCCGCGTACGATCGCGAGCATCCACAACGCCGCAGACTCGAGCGCTTCATCCAGCGTGTTTTCGCCCGACATCACGGCGCGACGGTGCATGCATTCATGCCGACGCTGCTCGCGATGGAAGGGCAGCGCAATCGCGTCTGCGGCGTCGTGGGCTTCCGCCGCGCCGCCACGGAGCCCTTGTTCCTCGAGCGCTATCTGGACATGCCGATCGAGCTCGCCTTGGGCGAGCGAGCGGGATTCTCCGTTCCCCGCACGGAGATCGTCGAGGTCGGGAATCTCGCAAGCTCCAGTTGCCGGGCGGCCTGTCAGCTGGTTGCGGCATTGCCCCGAGTGCTTCTGGCAGATGGCAATCGCTGGATCGTTTTCACAGCGACAGCAGCTGTGCGCGGAATGCTCGCGAAGTTCCGTGCGCCTGTCATCGAGCTGGCAGCTGCGACGCGCGATCGCCTGGACGATGGCGATGAATGGGGTCGCTACTACGATACCGACCCACGAGTCATCGCCGGCTACTTGCCCGACGGAGTGAGCTTATGAACAGCCGGGTTCTGGCATCGCTGCACAGCGCGCTCGGCAGGCGGGTTGCCCTGACCGACGATTGGCAGTCATTCACATATTCCGAGCTGCGTGCGGCCGTCGACGCCGAGTCCAGGTGGTTGATGCGCTCTGCAGTCAGCAGCTGTGCGCTGCTCGCCGACAACGGAGCGAGTTGGGCCATCGCAGATCTGTCGCTGCTGCAGTCGCGTGCCTTGCATGTTCCGCTGCCGGTGTGGTTTACCGAGGATCAGATCGACCATGTCCTCGACGATGCGGGCCTGGAGTTCGTGCTGACCGATCAGCCGCGCCGGTTCCTCGATCGCTGCGATCGTCTGCGGGTGTGCGGCATCGCGCCTCGCTCGCAACTGACGCTGTTACGCAGGCAGACATCGCTGGCTCCGAGAATGCAAGCCGATGTGGTCAAGGTGACGTATACATCGGGCAGTACAGGTGCGCCCAAAGGCGTGTGCCTGACGGTCGAAGCCCTGGAAAGCGTTGCGCGCTCCGTCGCATGCGCGACTTCGTTGCGAATCGGACGACATTTGTGCGCCATGCCGCTCGCGACGCTGCTGGAAAACGTCGCCGGCGTCTACGGGTCCATCCTCCTGGAGGCGACCTGCGCTGTGCCATCCAGCCGCACCATGGGCATGGACTACGGCAGCGTTGACGCAGCTGCATTCGTCGCAGCGATCTCGCGCGAATCACCGCATAGCCTGATCGTTCCGCCGGAGCTGCTGCGCTTGCTCGTTGCCGCAACCCGGAAGGGCTGGCGCCCGCCCGCAGACCTGCGATTCATTGCGGTCGGCGGCGCGACCGTTTCGCAAGCGCTTCTCGACGAAGCGATGACCCTCGGTCTGCCTGCATATCAGGGCTATGGACTGAGTGAGTGCGCGTCCGTCGTCTGCCTGAACACACCTGGCGCGCAGCGCGCCCACAGCGTCGGCAAGCCGCTTCCCCATGCGCGCGTGCGCATCGATGAGCACGGTCAGATTGTCGTCGGCGGCGCCGTCATGCGCGGATATCTCGGTCTGCAGGCGGCGGCGCCGGCGGAAATCGAGACCGGCGATCTCGGTGAGATCGACGCGGACGGTTATCTGTTCGTGCGCGGCCGGCTCAAGAACATGTTCATCACGAGCATGGGTCGCAACGTCTCGCCCGAATGGGTCGAGGCGGAGCTGATGCGCGAGCTCAGCATCGGGCAGGCTGTCGTGTCGGGCGAGGGCAGGCCCTGGCCCTGTGCGCTCATCTGGCCCTCTTCGCAGACGATCACCATACAGGACATCGAGCGCGCGGTGTCGTGCGCCAACGAGCGACTGCCGAATTACGCGCAAGTGCGCAGATGGGCGAGGTTGCCGCAGCCGCTTGGTTTTGCCGGCGGCACGTTGACCGCAAACGGGCGGCCGCGACGTGATGTCATCGCGCGCGACTACGGAGCCCTCGTCGAGGATCTCTACGCAGTGGAGCTAGCAAGCTGACGGAGCCTTCATGACCTTTCACCAGCAACTGTTCGATCTCACCACCGACTCGCGCCGCTACCTGCTCAGCGCTCCCATCATTCAGCGCGCGCTGTCCGGGCAAATCACGAACGAGCTCTACGTGGCGTTTCTGACGCAGGCCTATCACCACGTTCGCCACACCGTGCCGTTGATGATGGCGGTGGGCTGTCGTTTGCCGGAACGGCTGGCCTGGCTTCAGGAAGAGATCCTCGAGTATCTCGATGAGGAACACGGCCACGAGGACTGGATCCTGAACGACATCGAAGCCGCAGGCGGCGATCGGGTCGCTGCTGCGCAGTCTCCCCCCGACGTAGGGACGGAAGTGATGATTGCTTACGCATACGACACGGTCATGAGGCGCAACCCCGTTGGGTTCTTCGGAATGGTGCACGTGCTGGAAGGCACCAGCGTTGCCCTCGCACTGCGCGCAGCGGATGAAGTGCAGAGGGTACTTGGGCTGCCGAATCAGGCGTTCACCTATCTGCGCAGCCATGGAGCGCTCGATCGCGAGCACGTGCATCACCTGGCCGGCATTCTGAATCGACTCGATTCCGACACCGATCGGGAGGCAGTCGTGCAGTGTGCTCATGGCATCTACTGGCTCTACGGCAACATGTTCCGTCGACTCGAATTCGCTGCGACGGCCCAGCAGCGGAGTGCGGCATGAACCTGGCAACAGCAAGAGTCCTCGTGACCGGCGCGAGCGGAGGCATCGGAGCCGCCATCGTCAGAGAGATCGTTGCGAAGGGCGGAAGTGCGCTCATCACCGGTCGCGACGAACGCACACTGCGGGCGCTGGCACACGAGGTCGATCCTGGCGGCAATAGCGTCAGCGTTCACTGCGCCGACATCGCCGAGCCCGACGAGCGCCGGGGATTGCAAGAGCGCGCGCGCAGCTGGCTTGGCGGTGTGAACGTGATCATCAACAACGCCGGCGTAGCGGCTGCAGGCATGTTCGTTGATGCGAAGACCGAGGATGTCGAGCATGCCTTCGACGTCAATGTCATGGCTCCGATGCATCTGTGTCGAGGCCTGCTCGAGCATCTGCAACGCCAGCCGAGCGCTCACGTCGTGAACGTCGGCTCAGTGCTCGGCGCAATTGGTTATCCGGGCCAGACTGTCTACTGTGCGACAAAATTTGCGCTGCGCGGATTCACCGAAGCGCTGCGCCGCGAGCTCGATGATAGCAACGTGCGGGTGCACTACGTCGCGCCGCGAGCAACGCGCACGCATTTCAACGATGCGAAGGTCGACCACTTGAATGCGCGGCTCAAAGTCAGCGTCGACCCGCCGGAAACAGTGGCGACCCAGGTCTGCCGGGTGCTTGAGCGGGAGCAAGCGAGAGCGACGCTCGGCTGGCCGGAGAGAGTGTTCGTTCGCATCAACGACGTGGCGCCCTGGCTGGTCGACCGCTCCTTGAGTCGCCAGCTCGCCGTCATTCGCGAATCCTTCGCACCGGCGCCCCTTGAATCGCCGCCGCGCGAGTCCCTGTTGAGGAGAGCACGATGAGACCACTGATCCATGGACTTCTTGCCGCAACGCTGCTGGCGTTCGGCGCACAGGCGCAGCCCACGCTCGATGCGGATCTCGCCGATGTGCAGGCGAGCTGGGCGCGGGCCAATTACGAAACGCCGGCGGGCGAGGCCAGGATCGCGGCCTTCGAAGCGCTGAGCAAGCGCGCCGATGCGCTGGTAAAGGAGAATCCCGGGCGAGCGGAGGCACTGATCTGGCAAGGCATCGTACTGAGCACCTACGCAGGCGCGAAGGGCGGGTTGGGCGCGCTCAGTCTGGCCAAGCAGTCACGCGCCGCGCTGGAAGCGGCCCTGAAAATCGATCCGAATGCGCTCCAGGGCTCTGCTTACACGAGTCTCGGGACCCTGTATTACAAGGTTCCGGGATTCCCCCTGGGTTTCGGCGACAAGAAGAAGGCCCGCCAGAATCTCGAGCACGCGCTCGCGATCAATCCGGACGGCATCGATCCCAATTACTTCTACGCGGAGTTCCTCTTCGATCAGGCTGAGTATGGGCAAGCGCTCGAACACCTGCAGCAGGCGCTGCGCGCTCCCGCACGTGAGGGTCGTGAGGTCGCAGATCAGGGCCGGCGGAAGGAAATCCAGGCGCTGATGGCGAAAGTCCAGCCCAAAGTAGCGCGCGCCGGGTGAGCAAAGCGCAATTACGCTGATCTACGTGTGCTTTGCGGGAAAGTCCCGGGTTGTGTGCTCTGCCGGCGGACTCAAGCATGGTGGCAGGAGTAATGCGCCATGCTGCCTACTGTCGAAAGCTTCTACGACATCCCCACCTCGACGTTTACACACGTCGTGTACGACCGCGCAGGGGGACGTGCCGCGATCGTCGATCCAGTGCTGGACTTCGACCCGTCCACGGCTCGCACCACGACAGTGGGCGCCGATAGCGTGCTCCGATTCCTGCGTGACCGGCGGCTCACCGTGGACTGGATACTCGAGACGCACGCTCACGCCGACCACCTGACGGCGGCCCACTATCTGAAAGCGATAACCGGCGCACAGGTCGCGATCGGGCGAGGCATCAGCCTCGTGCAGCAGCGCTTCAGCGCACTCTTCGGCCTGGAGCCGGAATTTCCGACCAACGGCAGCCAGTTCGACCGCCTGCTCGCTGACGACGACACATTCCCGATCGGTGAGCTGAGCGCACATGCGCTTGCAACACCGGGACATACCGACGACAGCCTGACCTACCTGATCGGCGATGCGGCCTTTGTCGGCGACACGCTGTTCGCCGCGGACACGGGCACCGCGCGTGCCGACTTTCCGGGCGGCGATGCCCACAAACTCTATCGCTCGATCCAGAAGCTGTTCGCGCTTCCGGATGAGACGCGCATTTTTCTGTGTCACGACTACCCACCGGCGCAGCGCGAAGCGAGAGCGCAGAGTTCCGTCGCGGAGCAGAAGGCGCGCAACGTGCACGTCGGCGGCGCAGTTTCCGAGGAGAGCTTCGTAAGGATGCGTGCCGAGCGGGATGCGAAACTGCCGGCGCCGAGGCTCATCCTGCCGTCGCTCCAGGTGAACATCCGGGCGGGTGCCTTGCCCCCGCCCGATCGCAACGGTATTTCTTATCTGCGACTGCCGATCAATCAACTGGGTGCTACACGATGAGCTGGCCGATGGCTCTGGCTGGCGGCGTTCTGATCGGGCTCGCGGCGACGCTGCTGCTCTGGCTCAACGGCCGCGTCGCGGGCGTGAGCGGAATCGTCAATGGCGTGATCTTCCCGACCAAAGACGACGTTGCATGGCGAGCCGCGTTCTTGCTCGGGATAATCGCTGCAGGTGGCCTCTACATGGCACTGGTGCCAGGCTCGCCGCTGCCGCGATCCGACTACTCGCGTGCCGGCCTGGTCATCGCAGGCATCCTCGTGGGCTTCGGCACGCGCATGGGAAACGGGTGCACCAGCGGACACGGCGTCTGCGGTCTGGGTCGGCTGTCGCTGCGCTCACTGGTCGCAGTGCTCACCTTCATGGC
>DATEKT010000099.1:0-12140 GCA_035277305.1 Steroidobacteraceae bacterium
GGAAACACCGACGCTCGCACGCAAAGTACACACGGCGATGCGCGCAGCGGTGCGCGGCGCTGATCTGACGCGGCGCTTGCTGGCGTTCGCGCGACGGCAGATTCTCGATCCGGTCGTTGTCGATGCGAACCGGCAGCTCTCCGGCCTCACCGAGCTCATGCAGCGCACGCTCGGCGAATCGGTCGAAGTGCACATGGTGCAGGCGCACGACCTCTGGCATACGCGCGTCGATGCGGGCCAGTTCGAGAACGCGATCCTGAATCTCGCGATCAACGCGCGCGATGCGATGCCGGAAGGCGGCCGACTCACGGTGCGCACGCGCAACGTCTATCTCGATTCGATTTTCTGCAGCGATCACCCGGAGATCGAGCCGGGCGAGTTCGTCTCGATCAGCGTCAGCGACACCGGCGTCGGCATCGAGCCCGACGTGCTGAAGCGCGTGTTCGAGCCGTTCTTCACGACCAAGGAATCCGGACGCGGCAGCGGCCTCGGGCTCGCGATGGTGGACAGCTTTGCGGAACAGGCCGGCGGCGTCGCGACGATCGAGAGCACGGTCGGCGAGGGCACGACGGTCACGATCCTGTTGCCGCGCTGCATGGAAGAGCAGAGCGCGCGCGAGGACACGATCGTCACCACCAAGCTTTCGCCGGGCGGCAACGAGACGATTTTGGTCGTCGAGGACGATGCCGATCTGCGCGAGACGGTCGTCACCGCGTTGTCGCAGCTCGGTTATCACGCGCTTTCCGCCGCGAACGCCAACGCGGCGCTGCGCATCCTGGCGGGCAGCGAGCACGTCGACCTGCTGTTCACGGACATCATGATGCCCGGCGGCATGCTCGGTCCCGCGCTTGCCAAGCGCGCCCGCGAGTTGCGCCCGCAGATCCAGGTGTTGTTCACGACCGGTTACGCCGACGCCAGTGCGCTCGCAGGAACGTCCGGACTGACGGCCGCCGACGTGATCACCAAGCCTTACAGGAATGAGGACCTCGCCATGCGGATCCGCACGGTGCTCGACAGGGAGGCGCGCGTTGCCTGAGCCAGGGAACAAGCTGCTCGTCATCGACGATCAGCCGGATCTGTGCGAATTCATTTCCGAAGCGGCGACCGGCCTCGGCTTCGAGTCCCTCGCGGTCACCGAGCCCGACGCATTTCGCCGCGCAGTGCAGGATTTCCAGCCGACCGTCGTAGTGCTCGATCTGCAAATGCCGGGTGCGGACGGCATCGAATTGCTGCGCTATCTCGGCGAGCGCGGCAGCAAAGCTCAAGTGCTGGTCGCGAGCGGCATGGACCAGCGCGTCCTCGCCACTGCGCAGCAGATCGGTAAGGCGCAGGGCCTGACGATGCTCGGCGCGTTGCAGAAGCCGATCCTGCTCGCCGATCTCGAAGTCATGCTGCGTCAGTGCCTGCGCGCGGACTCGCCGATCAATCCGGCGGTGCTCACTGCTGCGCTCGATGCGCAGGAGATCAAGGTTCACTACCAGCCGAAGGCGACGCGCGTCGGTCCGAATCGCTGGATCGTCGAAGGCGTCGAAGCGCTCGCGCGCTGGCATCACCCCTCGCTCGGTTTCATCTCGCCGACGCGCTTCATTCCGCTCGCGGAGAAGAACGGCCTGATCCGCCGCCTGACCGAGCAGGTGCTGGAGATGTCGCTGGCACAGTGCCGGATCTGGGACGCGGCCGGACTGCAGCTGTCAGTCGCGGTCAACCTTTCGCCGCAGCTGCTCAACGATCTCGCGTTCCCGGACCAGGTCGCGCGCATGGCCGCGCAGGTCGGCGCCGACCCGCGCCGGATCATCTTCGAGGTTACTGAGAGCGCGGCGATGTTCGATCCGGGCACGACCATGGACGTGCTCACGCGCATGCGCGTGAAGAACTTCGGCCTGTCCATCGACGACTTCGGCACAGGCTATTCCTCGCTGAAGCAGCTGTACCTGATGCCGTTCAGCGAGCTGAAGATCGATACCTCGTTCGTGCGCGACATCTTCGCTCACGAGGACGCGCGCACCATGGTCGAAACGATGGTGCTGCTGGCGCACAAGCTGCGCCTGACTGCCTGCGCAGAAGGCGTCGAATCGCAGGAGGTCCTGGACTTCCTGGACTTCGTGGAATGCGACCGGGCCCAGGGGTATTACATCGGGCGCCCCATGCCTGGCGACGCGCTGGAGCAGGCGGTGAGGGAGTGGAACGCCAAGCAGGGGTGAGCTGGGGAAAAGAAGAAGAGCCGGAAATATCTCTCGCCAAGATCGCCAGGATCGCCAAGGAAGAATAGGAAGAGACGAATTCCGTTTCCGGGTCCGGACCCCGAGCATTTCCGCGCTGTCCTGTCCTTTTCCGGCCTTGGCGATCCTGGCGATCTTGGCGAGAGTCATTCCGGCTCCCCTCCGCTCCGCAGCCCACCCTTAGCCTCAAATCCGTGACAAACCGCCCCTTTTTGCCTTAAACCTGCCCCTGCCGCACGGCATCCAAAAGACATACGCGACAGGAGAGAGGCGATTTTGACGACCGGGGCCGGAACCCACAGTTCGGCGCTCTTAGCGGACCGTTCACCGCTCTCCGACAGCGCGTTGGTGACTGCAGCCCGCAAGGGCGACATGAAGGCTTTCGAGCGCCTGTATCGCCTTCATAGCGGCAAGGTCATGGGCTTGTGCCTGCGCATGACCCGCAGGCGCGATGCGGCGGAGGATTGCGTGCAACAGACATTCATACGTGCGTGGAAGAGTCTCGCGGCCTTCGAGGGCCGCAGCGCCTTCGGCACGTGGTTGCATCGCATCGCCGTCAATGAAGTGCTCACGCACGAGCGCAATCACGGCACGCGGGCGGAGTCCGACAGCGAGGCTGTCGAGGACGCGCACGACGCGCCGCTGGAGACGCAGCGCGAATTCGATGCAGGTTCAGTGATGGACGTGGAGCGCGCGCTGGCGACGCTGCCGCCGGGCTCGCGCCATGTCGTCGTACTGCAAACGGTTTACGGCTACAGCCACGAAGAAGTCGCCGAGATGCTCGGTATCGCAGTCGGCACGTGCAAGGCGCAATTGCACCGTGGCCGCCGGCTGTTGCGAGAGCGCATGGGTTTGCCGGAGATGAGCGATGAATGAGTCCACCCGATCCGGGCGCGACCCGCTGGACGAGGCGCTGGCCTCGCTGCCCGAAGACGTGACGCCGGAGCGCGACCTGTGGCCGCAAATCCGCGCGGAGATCGCGCAGACGCCGATCGTCGCGCAGGCCCCCGCGAGCCCAGTGCAGTCGACGTGGTTTCGGCTCGCGGCCGCGATCCTGCTCGTGGTCGTCACTTCGTTCGTCACTTACTCCCTCACGCGCCAGTCGATGCCGCAACAGGTTGCGACGACCACGACCGAGCCGCTGCCGGCCCCGCAAGTGAGCGCGCAGCCCGCGAGCTTCGGCAACCAGAGCCTGGGCGCCGGCTACATGAACGCGCGCGCCGACCTCGATAAGCGGTTCCAGGCGCGGCTCGCAACGCTGCCGCCGGCCGATCGCGCCAAGATCGAGCGCAACCTCGCGGACATCCGCCACGCGGCGGATGAGATCTCCACGACACTCAAACAGCATCCGTCGGATCCGCTGCTGCAGGATCTGTTGATGAGCACCTACCAGAGCGAGCTGCAGTTGCTCGCCAACGTAAGCGACCTGCCGACTGCAGGCTCGATGAGGACCGATCTATGAGAGTGGTTGTTACGGTAGCCGCTGCGCTCCTGCTGGGGCAGGCGGCGCGTGCAGATGAAATCGAGAAGAGCGCGCAAGCCGATCCCCGCGGTGAAGTCGTCATCAGCAACGTCGCCGGCGACGTGCAGGTGACAGGCTGGGACCGCAACGAAGTGCACGTCAGGGCCGACTTGTCGGATGACGATCAGCGCCTCGAGTTCAGGACCAGCGGTGCGCGCACGACAATCGAAGTGGTGCTGCCGAGGGGCGGCCACAGCTACCAGGGCTCGACCGATCTTGTCGTACAGGTTCCGCGCAACAGCGCGCTGACCATGACGACCGTGAGCGCCGACCAGACGATCAAGGACGTGCGCGGCGTGCAGCGCCTGCAGGCGGTGAGCGGCACGATCCAGACGGAACTGTGGAACGAGGACATGGAGGTCAAGAACGTCAGCGGCGAAGTCTCCGTCCGCGGGCACAACGGCAAGGGCACGCTGCGCGCGACGAGCGTCAGCGGCGGCTTGCGGCTGGACGACATCGGGTCGGAAATGGAGCTGAACACCGTCACAGGCGACATGACAGTGCGCGTGTCGGAGCTGTCGAAGGCGCGCATCCGCACCACGAACGGCAACGTCGAGCTACGTGCGGCGAAAGTGACCGACGACCTGCGCATCGACGCCGAAGGCATCAACGGCGACCTGCGCTTCCGCTTCCCGCGCACGCTGGACGCCGAATTCGACATCTCGACCTTCAACGGCGACATCGACAACTGCTTCGGACCGCAGCCGCATCGGACGAGCGAGTACGGCCCGGGCAATGCACTGCGCTTCAAGGAAGGCAACGGCGACGGCCGCGTCCGTATCAAGGCGCTCAACGGCACCGTGGAGATCTGCAACCGCTGAACGGCGCGGACAGCTGTATCGCGCCGCGCTATTGGCGGGGCGCCGGGCCTGCGGGTACGATCCATGCCGCATGACCGAGTCCGCAGTTTCACCGAGCGCAACGGCGACGGAAGCCTGGCGCATCCTGCTCGTCGACGATGAGCCTACGCAGCGGCTGATCATGGCGCGGCTGCTCAAGCGCGCCGGGTACAGCGTCGAAATCGCCGGCAACGGCAAGGAAGCGCTCGGCAAGATCGATGCCGGCGACTTCCAGCTGATGATCACCGACTGGGAAATGCCGGAAATGGACGGCATCGCGCTGTGCCGGGAGCTGCGCGCGAAACCGGGCAAAGGTTACATCTACACGATCCTGCTGACCGCCCGCGACGCCATCGAGCACGTCGTGACGGGCCTGCAGTCGGGCGCCGACGACTATCTCACCAAGCCCGTGATCGAGCCGGAGCTGATCGCGCGGCTCAACACCGGCAAGCGCATTGTGACGCTGGAGCGCTCGCTGCGCACCGCGAACGAGGAAAACCGCCGGCTCTCGATCACCGATCCGCTGACCGGCGCCTTCAACCGCCGCTATCTCACCGAGCAGTTGCCGCGGGAAATGGAGCGCGCCGGGCGCTACGGGCGGCAGCTGGCGACCGTGATGTGCGACGTCGATCATTTCAAGCGCATCAACGACACGCAGGGCCACCTGGTCGGCGACGAGGTTCTGAAGTGGTTCGTCAGGCAGCTGCAGAACGGAGTGCGCGGCAGTGACTGGGTCGCGCGTTACGGCGGCGAAGAATTCCTGATCGTGCTGGTCGAGACCAACGTTGCCAGCGCAGCGGTGGCCGCCGAGCATTTGCGCGCGCAGATCGCCGCGACGCCGTTCCCCGGCGTGGCCGGTGGGCTCGCGGTGACGGCGAGCTTCGGCGTCGCGGGCTGGCAGAATGTCGTGCCGCAGGGCTCGACGTTCGACGCACTCGTCGCGCGCTGCGACGAAGGCGTGTATGCGAGCAAGGCCGCGGGCCGCAACTGCGTCACCGCCCGGCCGATGGACTGAAGTCGTCGGGCCGAAGCCCGACCTGGATTTGCGAGGATTCCAATGCGAGCGTTGCGGATCGGCGCCTACGTTGCAGCCGGGCTGATCGGCCTGGTCGTCATCGCCCTGGTGCTCGTCCTGGTGTTCGTCGATCCCAACGACTACCGCGACGACATCGAGAAGATGGTCGAGCAGAAGACCGGCCGCGAGCTGACGCTCGACGGCAAGCTCAAGCTCTCGGTGTTCCCGTGGATCGCGCTCGAGACCGGCACCGCCTCGCTCGGCGACGCGCCCGGCTTCGGCCCGGAGCCGTTCGTCTCGATCAAGGAAGCGCACGTCGGCGTGCGGCTGCTGCCGCTGCTGCGCGGCAAGATCGAAGTCGGCAACGTCAAGCTCGACGGCGCGCGCATCCGGCTGATCACCGACGAGAGCGGCCGCGAGAACTGGGCCGATCTCGGCAAGAGCGAGGCGCAGCCGGCGCCGCAGGCGGAGAGCGGCACGACGGAAATTCCCACGATCGCCGGGCTGGAGATCTCCGACGCAGCCGTCGTGATGGAGAACCGCAAGGAAAAGAGCCGGCGCGAAGTGCGCGACTTCCAGCTCAAGACCGGAAAGCTGGCGTCCGGCGAGACCTTCCCGCTGACGCTCGAATTCGTGCTCGACCAGGAGCGCTCGCTGGTCGTCAAAGTGAAGCTCGCCGCGGACGTGACGGCGGATCTGGAGCGCAACGCGCATCGTCTCGCCGAGCCGAAGATCGATCTGACGGTTTCGGGCCAGGGCTATCCCGCCGACGGAGTGCCGGTGCAGGTGCGCGCGAAATCGCTGGAAGCCGATGTCGGTCAGAAGCTGTACCGGCTCGATGGCCTGGAGATCAAGACCACCTGGAAGAGCGACGGCCTGCCGGCCGCCGGTGTCCCCGTGGCGTTCAACGCGAAGGATTGCAACGTGAACCTGGCGAAGCAGACGCTCGAGCTCGCCGGGCTCGAAGCGGACGCGGCCGGCGCGCGCGTCACCGGCGCTCTCACCGGCGCGGAGATTCTCGATGCGCCGGCCCTGAAGGGCTCGATCAAGCTCGAGCCGGTCTCGCTGCGCGAGTGGCTGCCGAAGCTCGGCATCGATGCGCCGAAGACGGCGGACCCGAACGTGCTGAAGCAGCTGAGCTTCGCCGGCAACGTGCAGCTCACGAAGTCCACGGCCGAGGTCGGCGACATCGTGATGAAGCTCGACGACACGACCCTGCGCGGCATGCTCGGCGTGGCCGACTTCGCCGCGAAGGCGCTGCGCTTCGACGTGAACATCGACAAGATCAACGCCGATCGCTATCTGCCGCCCGCGAGCGACCAGCCGAAGAAGGAGGCGAAAGCGCCGCCGACCGAGATTCCAGTGGACATGCTGCGCACGCTGAACGCGCGCGGCCAGATGACGATCGGCGAGGCGAAGTTCGCCGGGATGACGTTCACGAAGCTGCGCCTCGGCGTGAACGCGCGCGAAGGCAGGGTGCGCTTGAATCCTTCGGAAGCTGCGATGTACGGCGGTCAGTACCGCGGCGACATCGGCATCGACGCAACCGGCAAGGTCGCGCGCGTGACGCTCGACGAGCACGTCAGCGGTGTCAACTTCGCGCCGCTGTTCAAGGATCTGTTCGAGGCGCAACGCTTCTCGGGCAAGGGCAGCGCGAACATCAAGCTCGCGGGCGAGGGCAAGAACAGCGACGACCTGATGAAGACGCTGGACGGCACGCTCGATTTCAACGTGGCCGACGGCGCGCTGGAAGGCGCAGACCTGTGGTACGAGATCCGGCGCGCGCGGGCCGTGCTCAAGCAGCAGGCAGTCCCGGCGCGCGACGCCGGTCCGCCGCGCACGCCGTTCAGTGCGATGACCGGCACGGGCACGATGAACGACGGCGTGCTGAAGAACAACGACCTCAACATCGCCATGCAATATCTGAAGGTGACGGGGCAGGGCGCGGTCGACTTGCCGCGCAGCTCGCTCGACTACCGGCTGGTCGCGAACGTGCTGAAGATTCCGCGCGAGGGTGCGGATGCGACGCAGATGCAGGACATGGTGGACGCGCAGATCCCGGTCAAGGTGAGCGGCTCGCTGAGCGACCCCAAGGTGCGCCCCGACCTGGAGAATTACCTCAAGGGCGAGGTGAAGAAGAAGGTCGAGGAGAAGCTCAAGGACAAGCTCGGCGACAAGCTGAAGGATATTTTCAAGAAGAAGCAATGACGGGAACCCGGGTGAACGCCGGGCGTCTGTTCAGGCACGTACAGTCAGAACCTTCGCATTACGTGCCCGCAAATTGTTCATGAGACGTTCAGTTCCCGCCGTCGCCCTGCTCGTTGCAGTCTCGCTGTGGTCCGCCGCGGCGGGCGCGTTCGAGATCGAGAAGAGCGAGACGCGGTACTCGGACCGGCGCTATCAGTGCGAGCTGAGCGTCAAGCTCGATGCACCGCCCGACCAGGTCGAGGCCGTGCTGCGCGACTACGAGCGCTATCCCTCGCTCGATACGCGCATCCTGCAGGCGCGCGTGATCGAGCGTCCCGAGCCTCACGTGGTGGTGCTGGAAACGACGGTGCGCGCGTGCTTCGTCTGGTTCTGCCGCAACGTCACCCGCGTCGAGCGCGTCCAGGAGTCGGAGTTCGCGCTGGCCGCGACCACGGATCCGAGCCGCAGCGACGTGAAGTTCGGCGAGACCCACACGCAGCTCACGCCCGATGAGAGCGGCGGCACGCTGGTCCACTATCGGACGAGCATCACGCCGGGATTCTGGATTCCTTCCGTGGTCGGCCGCCGCTGGATGCTGCGCACCCTGCAGGACGCCACCGGCGATCTCTTCATGAACGTCGAGATGCGCGCGAAAAAGGAAGCGCAAGAAAAAGCGGCCAGCAACTAGAAGCTGCTGGCCGCCAGGATCGTCGCAAGAGAGTCGGTTACTTGCCGTTCGAAGACACCTTCACGGGGTCCGAGCCGATCGGCGTCAACTCACGGAACTGCACGACGCCGTACAGCATCTCGTCGAACGACTGCTCGCCCCACGGCACGGTGCGGTTCGGATCCGGGTTCGCCGGATTCTGCGACGAGTTGTCGTACACCGTCGTGTGCACGATCTTCGTGCCGGCCGGCACCTGCTTCGGCGTCTTCAGCGTGTACGTCGTCTGCCAGTTGAAGTCGTACTTCGGCACCGACAGCAGCGTCTCCTGCTTGCCGTCCGGGTAGACCGCGACGAACTCCGAAGCGCGGCCGCGATAGTGCGCGTGCGGCGTGAGCCGGTAGATGATCATGTCGCGCGGGAACTGCTGGGCGATCGTTTCGGCGTGCTCCTTCGTGTTCGGCGGAATCTTCAGGTTCGGATTCGCCAGCGCCACGGTCTTGAACTCGTAGGTCGGCTGCGAATCGCGGAAGTACAGGCCGAAGCGCGTCACGTCATGCGCGGCCTTGCCCGAAGTCGTGTAGTGCACCTGGAACGCGAATTGCTGATCCGCGCGCACCAGCACGCCCGTGTCCTGCGGGTACATGGTCGGGCCGTTGCCCGGCACGTACGCGCCGAGCGACGGGCTGGACGCCTTGATCATGCGCATCCGCTCGTCGGCGATCTTCGGGTCGTAGATGCCGACGATGACGTGATGGACCACCGTGCGCTCGCCGGGAATGATGTCGGTCGCGCGCACCCACACGTCGCGGCCCAGCGTGTTCTTCACGACGTAGCGCTGGTAGTCGACGATGCCGCTCGCGGGCACGTCGTACGGCGGCACTTCGATCACCATGTCGGGCTTGCCGAACGCCCACTCGCTCCACGTCTTGTGCAGGTCGGCCAGCGGATCCGGACCTTTGCCGCGCGGCGCGCCGGCCTCGATCCAGTGCACCAGCGTTTCCTTCTCGGTGGCGCTCAGCGAGCGGTCGCCTTCCCAGGTGCCGACGTGCGGGTCCGCATGCCACGGCGGCATGCGCTTGGTGCGCACCACTTCGCGGATCATCGGGGCGAAACCCTTGATCGTGTCGTAGTTCGCCATCTGCCACGGACCGATACCGCCGGTGCGATGACAGGTGACGCAGTTGTCGATCAGCAGCGGTGCGATCTGTTCGGAGTACGAGATCTTCTCGCCGGCTCTGGAGCCATTCTCCAGCTTCACCGAGCAGCCGCGCGCAGCGATCTGCGCCTTCTTCACCGGCTGGCCCGCGAGCACGGAGTCGAGCGCGCCAGTGAGCAGCGCATTACCCGACTTCGACTTGTCCAGCGGACCGCGGTACGCGATCTTCCAGCCCTTCGGGTCGATCACCAGCACTTCGCCGGCGTGCGCGAGCTGCAGCGATTCGCTGACCAGGTGCGTGTCGTCGATCAGCACCGGGATGGTCGAGCCCTTGAGCTTCGCGGCGACTGCATCGCGGTCGTCCTGCGTGTTGATCATCAGGAACTCGACGCCGCGGCCGGAGTAGCTGGCCTTGGCCTGCTCGAGCGCCGGCAGCGCATCGCTCACGGCGGCGCATTCGTCGCCGTGCGTCATCAGCACGACGGCCTTGGCGTCCGAGAGGTAATAGAGGTCGTGGTACTTGCCTGCCTGATCGAGCAGGGCGAAGTTGTCGACGTGATCGATCGGAGCGGAGGCTCCGGCAGAAGTCGCCCACAGGACTGCCGCGACTGCGGCTGCCATGCACTGAACCGAACGCATACTCAACTCCCCACTGTGGAAAGCCCGTAAACTAAGCGCCTTGCACTACGACGCCGATGGTAGTCCTAGGGTTGCACCGGTTGGGGATCAGCTAAGGATCGCCTAAGTATCGCCCTGGGCCCTAGGGGATTACCTGAGCCTGAGCCGGTGCCGGTGAACACCCTGACGAGCCGGAGGCGCACGGGGTGCGAAGCGCGAGGATTGTGCGCAATCCACTGTCGCCCTTGCTTGTATGAAACTGGCGCCGATACAAATCTATGCATGCGATCGCCTGGTGATTTCCGCCGGGCCCGGCCGCGAGAACTCGAGCCATCGCCACTTCGGCGCGATCGTCACGATCGCACCGGACGCGCCGGTGACGCTTATGTCGCGCGATGCGGAGCCGGTCGTGTCCCAGGCATCGGTCGTCGCGCCCAATGCGTGGCATCGCATCGATGCGCGCAACACGCGCACCGTGACAGTGCTGATCGGTCCGGATCATCCCTGGTTTCGTTACCTCAAGCCCCTGCTGAACGGCGGCGAGCCGATCGTGAAGCTCGACTACGCCGCGCTCGACGGCCGCTCCATCCCGTGGGCAGCGCTGTTCGAAGGCACCTGCGATTGCGGTGAAGCGCAGCGCACGGCGCAGACGATTCTGCAGGCGTTCGGCGGCCTCGACGCGCCGCCCCACGAGCTCGACGCGCGCATCGAAGAGGTGTTGAAAATCTTGCGTGACGCGGTGACCGACGCGCCGACGCCCGACGAGCTCGGCAGGCGGGTCGGCCTGTCCGGCTACACGCTCATGCGGCGCTTCAAAGCGCAGCTCGGCGTGCGCATTCGGGAGTACGTCCTCTGGCGGCGGCTGATGGTCGCACTCGAGCTCGTCGATGGACGCAGCACGATCGCCGAGATCGCACAGCGCACCGGCTTCTACGACCAGGCACATCTGACCCGCACTGCGCGGCGCATGGTCGAGCTCGCACCGTCTTTCGTTAACGACTTCAGCCAGACGCGCGTGCACGTGTGTCGGGAATGACTTTCGCCGCTCCGCTGCTCGCGTGGTTCGATCGCGCGGGACGCAAGCATCTGCCGTGGCAGCAGGATCGGACGCCCTACCGCGTGTGGGTGTCGGAGATCATGCTGCAGCAGACGCAGGTCGCGACGGTGCTCGGCTACTACGAGCGCTTCATGCAGCAGTTTCCCGATGTTCGCGCGCTCGCTGCCGCGCCTGTAGACGAAGTGCTGCACCTGTGGACCGGTCTGGGTTACTACGCGCGCGCCCGCAATCTTCATCGCGCCGCGCAGCTGATCGTCGCCGAGCATGGCGGCGAAGTTCCGCAAACGATCGAAGCAGTGCAGGCGCTTCCGGGTATCGGCCGCTCGACCGCCGGCGCGATTCTCGCGTTGTCGCGCGCGCAGCGACATCCGATTCTCGACGGCAACGTCAAGCGCGTGCTCGCGCGCTACTTCGGAATCGAGGGATTCCCGGGCGAGCGCGAGGTGGAGAAGACGCTCTGGTCGCTCGCGGATGGATGCACGCCGGCCGAGCGCGTCGCCGACTACACGCAAGCAATCATGGATCTCGGTGCGACGCTTTGCGTGCGCTCGCGGCCGCTGTGCGCAGCATGCCCGCTCGCCGAGCACTGCGTCGCGCGCATCGAAGGCCGGCAATCGGTGCTGCCTGCGCCGCGTCCGAAGAAGATCCGACCGCAACGAACCGCATACGTCGTGCTCATGGTTCGCGACGACGGTGCAGTGTTGCTCGAGCGCCGCCCGCCCGCGGGAATCTGGGGCGGACTGTGGACGCTGCCGCAATTCGACGAGCACCAATCGATTCCGGGCGCTGTCTCGCTGCCGCCGTACTTTCACTCCTTCACGCATTTCGATCTGACGCTGCATCCGCTGCTCGTCCGTTCG
>DATEKT010000100.1:0-4281 GCA_035277305.1 Steroidobacteraceae bacterium
GACAAACGAGTACTGGATGAACGACTTCAACCAGCCCCAGAAGAGCCACTCCAGCTTGGGCACGATGAAGAACGGAACGAAGATCGGACCCAGGAGTCCGCACACCGCGCTCGCGATCAGCCCAAAGGCGATGACGGCGAGTGACAGACCCTTTGCCAAGGCAATGAGCAACAGCATCGCCCAGTAGATCAGGTTCGCCAGAATCGACCACGCGTCCGGCTGGAGGAAGTGGTCCGACAGCTCGTCGAAGTGCCGGTAGATGTTGTCGAACGCGCGGGCTTCCAGAACGCTCTGGAAGTATCCGGTCTGGTCCGTAATAAGGTTACTGAATGACACCCCGATGCCTGGAATCGGCGCCTCGTAGAACGCGATGAAGGCGTAGCCGAACGAGATCAGCATCAAGAGCTTCGCGAAGTCGAACATGGAGTCCCCGAGGTTGTCGTGCGAGAACATCATCTTGACGCCCTGCCAGACGATCAGGATGGTCGCGAATGACAGGAAGAGGCTGTACCCGAAGCGCAGGAACTCGGGCTCATACACTGTCAGGAGGTTCGCGATTGCCTGCTGAATTGTGGGCAAGAGATTGAGCTGCACGACGGGCCTCCGAACTTCCTACGGTTGTCTCCAGGTGCGCAGCGCGTCTCCTGTGCCGGCGACGAACGCGGCGTTTGCTGCCCGGCCGTCGCGCCACGTCACGAGCTGCATGTTCATCGCGGTCGTATCGACGTCGCGCGCCCGCTTCGAATCGACCAGCAGCTGCTCCACGAAGGCGGTCAGGAGCTGGCTGCGCGCCTGACGCTGCCTGGTCCCAAGCAGTACCGATCCGCTGATCTTGTCGAGCACTGCCGTGGCGCTTTGTTCGAGGGACGGATCGATGACTTGCGCTTCCAGCGCATCGATCGCTTGCAGTTCCTGCCGACGCCCGTTCAGGCGCAGCGACCCCGTATCGTTGATGGCTGAGATCGCCACGGCGTCGGCCAACTCCACGGTCGCCAGACGGCTGGCCATGGCCCGTTGCGCCGCGGGTCCAAGCCGGCTGAGAGCCGCCCGCGCGTTCAGCACGGGATGGCTCACCGCGAGGTATGCGGCTCCTCGCGGATCGCCGAAGATGAGCGCGTCGTTGATGCCGTTTGCATAGAGGAAGTCCCCTCCATGTGTGCGCCAGCGCGGCACATCCAGAAGGGCGTAGCGGCGCAAGTCCGCAAAGGCGCTGAGACGCCTGGCCATCGCCCATAGCTTCGCGTGCTGCTCGCGCTCCGTTTCGAGCAGGTATTGCTGATAGATGGCTGAGATCGTGTTGCGTGCGGTGTTCGCCGGGTCATAGACCGACAGTTGCGCGCGCGCTGGCTGCGCGGCCAAAGCGACCACCAGCAGCCCAAGAAGAAGTCGTCGCATGATGTCCTCCAACTTCTGCAGCGATGGTTACGGCTGACGCCACGTCCGAAGTGCGTCGCCAGTGCCTGCGACGAATGCGTCGTTCGCGACGCGCGCGTCACGCCACGTAACGAGCTGCATGTTGATGGTGGCCGCCTCCGTATCGCGCAAACGCTTGCCGCGTGCGAGCAACTGCTCGAGGGCGTGCGATAAGAGCTGGTTCGAGAGCATGTCCTGCCGGCGTCCGAGCAGCTCGCCAGCCGCGATCTTGTCGAGGATTGCGGTCATCTCGTGGTACTGCGAGCCGGGGTTCAGAACGTCGCTCTGAAGGGACTCCACGGCGTTCTGAAGCTGGCCGTGGTACCCGCGCGCGAGAGCGACCTGATGACCGCCCATCGTCGCAACGGAGTCGGTGATCTCGACGGTGGCGTACTGCCGCTGCAGCATCTGTCTGGCCGCTGCACTCAGCGCCGGCGGCATTGTCGTCGGACGAAGGAGCGGCAGCGCGGTTGAGAAGTACGCCGAGCCGGTCGGGTCGCCGCTGTTGAGCGCCTGAATCCACGGCCGTCCAAAGTCCCATCGAGACGGATCGTGGGAGGTCAGTGCGATCGGAGGAGTCCGAAAGCGATCGAGGCTCCCGAGCCTCTGCGCCATTCGGAGCACCGTCAAGTACTGCGCCCGCAGCTCCGTGTAGTGCTGCTGTACGCGGTACGCGATCAACGTCGTCTGGACGAGGTTCGCGGGATCGATGACGACGAACTGTGCATGGGCGGGCGCCGCGATCATGCACAACGCGGTCGAAAGCACCAGGACTCGGCGAAACATAGGGTCCTCCTGTTCAGAACCGTCTGGAGTCGACGGCAGCGGTATACGCTGGCAGCTCGATGTCGCTCGTGAGGTACACCTTCACCCGATGCCCCTCGCGAATCGTGATCGTCGGCAGCCGATTGAGAAAGCGATTCATTACCTGCATCGCCGCTTGAGAGGTCGCGTCGCCCACGCCGCCAGCGATGACAATCGTTCGGTCCCCATCGCCGCTGCCGAGTCCGGCACTGCCCAGGTACTGCGAGAGGCCGCTGATCAGGCCAACGGCCGCAGCCGCGCCGAACGTCGACAGAAAGTGCTGGTTGACCTTGTCGCGCAGTCCCGCATCGCCGATCTGGTTGAGGCCCATGAACTGATCGAGGCGGTAGCTGCGACCGTCCGGCATGAGCAACCGATGGAAGGACACGGCGAGGCGCGTCTCACCGAACGCCTGCACAGGCTTCGTCTCGCCCAGAATCCTCGCGCCCGCCGGCACGAGCACCTGTCGACCCGTGTGGGAATAGAGAGCGTTCGTTACCAAGCAGTTGACGGGCGCGGCCATCGCCCCGTCCAGTCGATTGGTGAGAACGGTGTCGACGATGGTTCCTTCGAGCACGCGATGAAGCGGTCCGGTGGCGCTGATCGGCGGTGTGTAGTCCGGTGTGCGGCGCTGCGCCGGATCCAGCGGTCGTGGTTCGCTGGCTACCGGTGTCACGGCGGTCTGAGCAGCGGGCGCTCCGGTTCCAAACGCACCGGCGGTCCTGGTGGTGGCTCGCACAACTGCGTCAGCCACTTCCTCAACTGACGGACTTGGTGAGCCTGTCTGCGCGGGAGCGGCGCCCAGCATCGAGTCGCTCCGACCCTGATCGGGTCGTTCGCTTTCGGGGCGCCGGCTGAGAACGACGTTGCTCGCAAAGAGGCTCTCGTACTCGCGGCGCTTCCGCTCTTCGGCAATCGGATCCTGTGGTGGAGGCGCTCCTGTGTCGGCGGCGTACGGAGCCGGCTCCGGCTGTGTCACTCCAGTTGCTTGCGCTTCACGGAGCGCCTGAGCCTCCAGAAGACGCAGCCGGTCCTGGTAGTCGCGCACGCGATCGGCACTCGGCGCTTGTGCGGGAGCGGTGGCCTGTGCGGTTCGGGGCGGCGGGTCCGGGCGACCGACGATCAACATGATCGCCAGCATCCCGGCGGCGACGCCAGCCATGATCCACGTTTGCACGCCGCGCGGCAGCACACCTCGAGGTACCGGCCGACGGTCGGTCACGGCGGGCGGCACCGGGTCTGGCTGTGCGCTGGAGATCGAGGGAGTGTCACTCATGAACTCACCGACCCTGCTGCAGGAACTCGAAACGTTCCTTGCCGAGTGACAGGTAGCCGCGGTCCAGCACCTTCGGAACGACGTAGGTGCCGTTCTGAACCTGAAAGTTCAGGAGGCCTGGCTTCCCATCTTTGATCTCGTAGAGCGCTGGCAGCTCAGTGGCGTCGGCCTTGATATAGGTGAACTGGCCGTCGTGCCAGATCGAGCGCACCAGGAACGGGCGCTCGTACTTCGGGGCGCCGTAAACGAACTGCAGCTTGCTGGGATACTCCTGCTGATAGGCGGCCAGCGCCTCGGTCGTCCGCCGATTGGCGGCATCAGTTGCAGCCCTGGCTTGCTCCAATTCGCTCCGCAGTTCTTCGAGCTGTGCCGCGCTGTAGTACTTCGGCTTGCCCTGCGGCGCGCTCGGATCGGCGTTCACGTACACCTTGAGGTCGGGCATGCCGGTGCCGCCCTTCTCGGTGAGCAGGAACGAGTAGACGGCGCCGCTGGCCGTCACGAGATTCATGTTCGTCGCGGCGCCTTCTTTCGCGGGCTTCACGTGTGCGATGTTGTGCGTCGCCGTGATCACCCAGAAGTCTCTGTCGCCACAGATGACATCCAGGATCTCTTCGCCCTCGGGGAGGACAATCATCGTCGTGTATCGCAGGCGCGTCTGAACGGGGATGAGACTGCGCGCCGACGCTGAGACCTCGCGAATCCCCGTGGTCTGCGCCGGCAACGACACGGCACTCAGCGGACCACCTACGAGCGCCAGCACCACGATGCGACAAACCATTCGACGGGAC
>DATEKT010000101.1:0-2980 GCA_035277305.1 Steroidobacteraceae bacterium
ACCTCGCGCTGGTTCACCAGCGAGCGCTTGCTCTCGTGCACGAACTCGATCGGATCCTCGATCGTGATGATGTGATCGGGCTTGTTGTCGTTGACGTAGTTGACCATCGCCGCGAGCGTGGTCGACTTGCCGGAGCCGGTCGGGCCGGTGACCAGCACCAGGCCGCGCGGCTGCATCGACAGGTCCTTGAAGATCTTCGGCGCGTTCAGGTCGTCGAGCGACATGATCAGCGAGGGAATCGTGCGGAACACCGCGGCGGCGCCGCGACTCTGGTTGAAGGCGTTGACGCGGAAGCGCGCCAGCTTGGGAATCTCGAAGGAAAAGTCGGTCTCGTAGAACTCTTCGTACGCCTTGCGCTGCTTGTCATTCATGATGTCGTACACCATGCTGTGCACTTCCTTGTGGGTCAGTGCAGGCATGTTGACGCGCTTCATGTCGCCGTCGACACGGATCATCGGCGGCACGCCCGCGGACAAATGCAGGTCGGACGCGTTGTTCTTGACGGCGAAAGCCAGCAGCTGCGCAATGTCGACAGGCATGAATTCCTACCTTGAGAAATCGCCCACGGCTCCTGGCGAAGCGCAGTTTGCGCACCTTGAGCACAATGAGGTCACGAGTATAACGGAGCGATGTCGAGCTCAATATGTTAACTGGTCCGCACTTTTAGGCTGATATGGCCACGAGCGCGGGCGTCAGCAATGTACGGGACCGACTCGCCGAAACACGGAACCGCATCGCATCCGTTGCAATGCGGTATGGGCGTGAGGCCGATTCCGTGCGGCTCATCGCCGTCTCGAAGACACAGTCCGCCGACGCGGTTCGCGCGGCGGCCGCGTTCGGCCAGACGGACTTCGGGGAAAACTACCTGCAGGAAGCGCTGCCGAAGCTGGCCGCCCTCGCCGATCTGCCGCTCACGTGGCACTTCATCGGCCAGCTGCAGGGAAACAAGACCCGCGCTGTCGCCGAGAGCTTCCATTGGGTGCACACGCTCGATCGCGAGCGCATCGCGCTGCGCCTCAACGAACAGCGCCCCGCGCATGCGCCGCCGCTGAACGTCTGCATCCAGGTGCGGCTCGAGGCAGAGCCCGGCAAGGGCGGAATCTCCAAGACGGAGGTCGCTGCGCTGGCGCGAACAGTGCTGGAGTTGCCGCGACTGCGGCTGCGCGGTCTGATGTGCATCCCGCCGCCGCGCGAAGGCTTCGAAGCGCAGCGGCAGTTGTTCGCCGAGCTCGCGGACTCTGCACGGGCGCTGCGCGAGCAAGGCATGCCGATCGACACATTATCGATGGGCATGTCCGGCGATCTCGAAGCGGCCGTGGCCGCCGGCGCGACCTGCGTACGCATCGGCACGGCGATATTTGGGGAACGGAAGTGACGATCGCATTCATTGGCGGCGGGAACATGGCGCGCAGCCTGATCGGCGGGCTGCTGGCGCGCGGCTGGGGCGCGCAGCAGATCGTGGTCGCCGACCCGATGCCGGCCCAGCTCGACGCCCTGCGCACGCAGCTCGCGGTCCGTGTCACCGATGACAATGCGACTGCCGCGCGCGATGCCGACATCATCGTGCTCTCCGTCAAGCCACAGGAAATGCAGCGCGCGGCCATGGGTATCAAAGAAGTGATAGCCGCGAGACGCCCGTTGCTGATCTCCGTGGCCGCGGGCATTCGCGCGTCCGATATTCAGCGCTGGCTGCCCGGCTTGCCGATCGTGCGCGCGATGCCGAACCGTCCGGCGCTGCAGGGATGCGGCATGACCGGGCTCTACGCGGCAGCAGATGTCTCCAGCGAGCGACGCTCGCAAGCAGAGCAGATCCTCGGTGCAGTCGGCGCGACACTGTGGCTGGAGCAGGAACAGCACATGGATGTCGTCACCGCTGTCTCCGCGAGCGGGCCTGCTTACTTCTTTCTGTTGATCGAGATGCTGGAGCACGCGGGCGTGGCTCAGGGGCTGACGCCGGAGATCAGCCGCAAGCTCGCCGTCGAGACCGCATATGGCTCCGGCGCCATGGCGCACGCGGCCAGCGACTCCCCGGCAGTCCTGCGCCAGCAGGTCACCTCGAAAGGCGGCACGACGGCAGCAGCGCTGCAAGTGCTGGAAGAGCGGCGCATCCGCGAGGCGGTCGACGCCGCAGTCGCCGCCGCGACGCGCCGGGCCGCCGAGCTGGCGGACGAGTTCGGCGCGAATCAGTAGCCACCTGTAGACTCTCGCATCGTCGTAGTGAAAATACGCGTTCATGCGAGCAATCACCTTTGTCGTCGGCGCGCTGCTGCAGCTGGTAGTGACCATCTTCCTGCTGCGGGTATTGCTGCCGCTGGCGCGCGCCGATGCGCGCAATCAGCTGTCTCAGGCGGTGATCCGGCTGACCAATCGCGTGGTGCTGCCGCTACGCAAATTGCTGCCGCCCATCGGCAAGGTGGACACTGCATCCATCGTGGCGCTCATGCTCGTGCAGCTGCTGGCGACCGGCATTCTCTGGTCGTTGCGGCAGTATCCTTGGGTGCTCACGCCCGCGCAGTTCTTCCTGGTGGCGCTGGCGAGCCTGCTCAGCACGATCCTGATGTTCTATATCTTCGCGCTGCTGCTCTACGTGCTGCTCAGCTGGGTGGCTCCGGGGACCTACAGCCCTGCTTCGACGCTGGTTTCCAGCCTGTGCGCACCGCTCCTGGCGCCCGTGAAGCGCGTGATCCCGCCGCTTGGCGGCATCGACTTCTCGGCGGCGTTCGTCATCATCGCGCTGTATGCGCTGAACATCGCGGTCCGGGAATATCTCCTGCTGCCCGGCTATTGAACCGGCCGCGCGCGGCGCATAGTCTTGCCCGGTCGCTCTCTCGAAGGGAGAAAAACGTCGGTGTCAGCAGCAACACGGACTCTTGCAGCCCTCATCGGTTGCGCAGCCCTGGCGAGCGGATGCGACTACAGCCCGCAGCATCAGGTACCGACCGCGCAGCCGAGCGAAGAGTCGTTCCGCGACTTCGGCAAC
>DATEKT010000102.1:0-7883 GCA_035277305.1 Steroidobacteraceae bacterium
TCCAGGCGGGTCCGAACCCGAACGCGCCGCGCGTGCCCGGCACCACGACGCGTCACTATTCGCCGGTGACGCCCGTGAGCGTCGTGCCGAGCCGCCGCCTCGAGCAGGTGATGAACGAATTCACCGACAACCACGAGAAGGTCGCGGTGCTGGCGCAGCGCCCGCCGGGCCGGGCGAACCCGTACATGACGTGGATCAACGCGGGCATCCGCCCCGATGCGTACGCGCGGCAGCTGTACGCGAACCTGCGCACGCTCGACAAGGCAGCCGCCAAGGTCATTCTGGTCGAGGAAATGCCGCCGGGCGAGAAGTGGGATGCAGTGCGCGACCGCGTGAAGCGCGCGGCGACCGCCGAGAACATCGTCACGTACGACCAGGACATTGCCGCCTGGGTCGCCGATTACGGCGAAGAGGGTGGAGCGAGCTAGTTTGCCGGGACGGTTCTTTCGGCCGCCCATTCCCTGAGATCGGCGACTCGCTCCGCCATCACGACCGACAGCGGTCGCGTCGCCTTGATCTCCCGCAAGATGTCCGCTGCGCCGACGGTACGACCGGCGGCATGCGCGGCGTAAACCGCCGACACCACAGCCTGCTCGATCTCCGCGCCCGAGAAGCCATCGCAGAGCGACGACAGCTGCGCCACCTCCGGGTCCGTGAGCTGCAGCGTGCGCTTGCGCGTGTGGATGCGCAGGATCTCCGCCCGCGTGGCCATGTCGGGCAGGTCGACGAAGAAGATCTCGTCGAAGCGGCCCTTGCGGATCAGCTCCGGCGGCAGCGCCGCGATGTCGTTGGCGGTGGCGACCACGAACACCTTCGACTTGCGCTCCGCCAGCCAGGTCAGGAACGCGCCGAGCAGCCGGCGCGAGGTGCCAGTGTCGCCGTCGCCGGTCGCCAGGCCCTTCTCGATCTCGTCGATCCACAACACGCACGGCGCCATCACGCCGGCCGTCGCCAGCGTTTCGCGCAGGTTGCGCTCCGACTCGCCGATGTACTTGTTGTGGATCGCGCCGAAGTCCAGGCGCAGCAACGGCACGCCGTAGATTCCCGCCGCGGCGCGTGCCGCGACGCTCTTGCCGCAGCCCTGCACGCCGAGCAGCAGCATGCCTTTCGGCGACTCCAGCTCCGGGGCGGAGCCGTCGAAGGCGGGCTTGCGCAGCTGCAGCCACTCCTTGAGGCGCGCCATGCCGCCGAGGTCGGCGAAATGCGCGGTGTCGTACTCGAAGCTGAGCACGCCGCCGCGATTGAGCAATTCGTACTTGGCCTGCATGACCGCCGGCAGATCGCTCGGCAGCAGCGCGCCGTCGTCGAGGATCGCCTTGCGCGCGAGCCGCTCCGTGTCCCCGACCGACAGGCCGGCGAGATTCTCGACCAGCAGCTCGAGCGACTTGCGGTCGGTGCGCACCTTGCCGCCGTTCGTGCGGCTCCACTCGGTGGCGACCTTCTCGATGATGCCGCGGCGCTCGACGCGGTCGGGGAACGCCAGCTTGAAGCGCGCGGCGAGATGTTCCAGCTCCCGCGGCAGCACGATCTCGGCGCTGATCAGAACTATCGTGCGCGCCGTGCGGTCATAGTCCTGGCAGATGTCCTTGAGCAGCCGCACGTGCACCGGATCCGCCAGGTACGGATGGAAGTCGAGGAGCACGTAAATGCCGGCAACGCTCGAGGCGCGGATCGACTTGAGCACCGCCGCCGGCTCGGCATTGTGCTGCTGGGAGCCGCCAAGGTTGATGTCCAGGCGGCGCAGTCCGTCGGTGCACGTCCACTGAAACACGGGCGTGTGCGCGGCGGCGAGGCGCGGCGCGAGCGCTGCGAGCATCTCGAGCGCGCGCGGCTCGTCGTACGTCTCGATCACGACGAGCGGGACGCGGCTGCGGAGCAGCGCTTCGAGCTCCTGGCGTGCGTCGGGCGATGACGGAACGGCTGTCATCGGCGAAATTTAGCACGGTGAGAGTCGCGCCTCTCGACGTGCGTCGTCGAAAGGGCCTCGGCCGCTTTCGACCATAGAGCAGACGTGCGCTCGCGAAATGTGATCCGCGTCGCGCACGCGCGCTGACAAACCGTGCGCTGCTTCTTGCATCGCTGCACGTTTTTGTTACATTGCGCGCGACTGTGTAAGAGAGCACCCCGATGCGATGAGCTGCAGGTGCCGCTCGACCAGAACTTTTGAGAGGTTCGGATCGTTCGAGTCTCTCGTTGGTTGGTTAAGTGAGTCCGCAGCTTTTTTCGTTTCGTGAGGTGCCCGAACAGTGTTGCCACGCGCAGCCAAGCAGTCCCTAGCAGTCTCTCCCGCCCATTCCTTCGACTCCACGACGCTGACGGAAGCTGAGATCCGCCGGCTGGCAGCCCGTTTCGGCTCGCCGCTCCTGGTCGTCGATTGCGAACAGGTCCGCCGCCAGTACCGCGCGTTGCGCGATGCGCTGCCCGGCGTGGATCTGCACTACGCGCTCAAGCCGCTGCCGCATGCGTCCGTCGTTGCGACGCTCCGTGACGAGGGCGCGTTCTTCGACCTGGCGACGACCGGCGAAGTCGAGCTGGTGAAGGCGCAGGGCATCGCTCCCGAGCGCTGCATCCACACGCACCCGATCAAGCGCGACAGCGACATTCGCGACGCTCTGCGCTACGGCGTGACCACCTTCGTGGTCGACAACCCGGACGAGATCAAGAAGTTCGTGCGCTACCGCAAGCGCGCCGAGCTGCTGATCCGCGTCTCTTTCCGCAGCCCGACGGCTGTCTGCGACCTGTCGAAGAAGTTCGGCTGCGAGCCGGGCGCCGTGCTCGGCCTCATCGAGCAGGCTCGCCGGGCCGGCATCCGCGTGCGCGGCCTGTCGTTCCACGTCGGCTCGCAGGCGACCGATCCTTCCAAGTACATCGAGGCGATCCACGCCTGCACGAACCTCATTGCCGAGGCGCTGCTGGCCGGCTTGCCGTCGCTGGAGGTCCTCGACATCGGCGGCGGCTTCCCGGTGCCTTACTCCGACGGCGTGATGCCGATCGACGAGTTCTGTGCGCCGATCCGCGCTGCGCTGACCAGGCTGCCGAAGCACGTGCGCGTGATTGCCGAACCGGGCCGGTTCATCGCCGCGCCGGCCGCGATCGCGGTCAGCACCGTCATGGGTAAAGCCAGGCGCGATGGCCGCTGGTGGTACTACCTGGACGACGGCTTGTACGGCTCGTACAGCGGTCAGCTGTTCGATCATGCCAAGTACCCGGTCGAAGCCCTGCGCGAGGGTGGGGAGCTGTTCGAGAGCGTGCTCGCCGGTCCGACCTGCGACTCGATCGACGTCATCGACGACAACATCGTGCTGCCGGAGCTGGAAGTCGGCGACCTGGTCGTGGGCCGCATGATGGGTGCCTACACCTGGGCGAGCGCCACGGACTTCAACTTCTTCAAGCGCGCCCGGGTCGTCGTCATGAACGAGCAGCCGGTGGATGCCAAACGCGTCGTGAGGCTGCAGCGTGCCAAGCGGGTGGCGGCCGGCTGAGGTTCGGCTCGCGGACTTCGTCGCGGGCGCCCGCGCGGCGCGCGGGCTGGTCGTCGTCATCGACGTGTTCCGCGCGTTCTCCGTCGCCGCTCACGCCTTCGCCCGTGGCGCCCGCACGATCATTCCCGTTGCCGACATCGCCGACGCGCGTGAGCTCAAGCGCCAGCAGCCGGACTGGTTGCTGATCGGCGAGCGTCACGCCCGGCCGTTGCCGGGCTTCGATGCCGGCAACTCGCCGACCGAGATCGAGCGCCTCGAGCTGCGCGACCGCACGATCATCCATACGACGCACTCGGGCACCCAGGGCCTTACGGCGGCGACGGGCGCCGACGAGGTCATTACCGGCGCGCTGGTGAATGCCGCCGCCATCGTCCGCTACATTCGCTCGCGTGCACCCGCCGCGGTCACGCTCGTGCGAATGGGACACGAAGCGACCGAGCGGTGCGCCGAAGACGACCTGTGCGCCGAGCTCCTGCAGCAGCGCCTTGCTGGCGAGCAACCGGATGTCTCCGGAGTGCGCAAGCGGCTGCGCAGCGCGGCCAGCGCGCAGAAGTTCTTCGACCCGGACTGCGACTGGGCCCCGCAGCGCGACTTCGAGCTCTGCACCCAGGTCGACGCGTTCGACTTCGTCCTGAGGCTCGATCGCGGGCAAAGGCCTGCGAGGCTGACAAGAACAGAGGTGCCGCCATGAACCCGATCGTGCGTACTGTCGTCCTGCTCACGTTGTCGAACGTGTTCATGACCTTCGCCTGGTACGCGCATCTCAAGACGCTGAACCAGAAGCCGTGGATCGTCGCGGCGCTGGCGAGCTGGGGCATCGCGTTGTTCGAGTACCTGCTACAGGTCCCGGGCAACCGCGTCGGCTACACCGTCATGACGCTGCCGCAGCTGAAGATCCTGCAGGAAGTGATCACTCTCAGCGTGTTCGTGCCGTTCCTGCTGCTGTACATGCGCCAGCCGCTCAAGCTCGACTATCTGTGGGCGGCGTTGTGTATCCTCGGCGCGGTCTACTTCGTGTTCCGGAAATAACCAGTATTAACGGCGGTGACTCGTGACTACGCTCATCCACCGCATGGTCGATGCATGCCGCGCCGGCAACGAGCCGGCGGTCATCGGCCGCCTGCCTTCGGGCTGGGCCGTCCTCGGCCAACGACAGGTGCTGCGCGGCTATTGTCTGCTGCTGCCGGATCCCGTCGTGCCGCATCTGAACGCGCTGGGTGCGCCGGAGCGCGACCGTTTCATGGCGGACCTCGGCCGGCTCGGCGACGCGGTCATCGCAGTCACCGGGGCGTTGCGGATCAACTACGCCATCTTCGGCAACCTCGAGCCTGCCCTGCACGCACACGTGCATCCTCGCTACGCGGACGAGCCCGCAGCGATGCGGACCAATAACCCGTTCGCCTACGACTGGACTCAGGCGCCGCTCTTCGACCTGCAGCAGCACGGACCGCTGCGCGATGCGATCCGCGCGCGACTGACGTAAACTCTCCCGCGCCGGGACCAGTGTCGAATTTCCGCCAAGCAGCCATTTCAGGAAGAACGAGTCGCTCGCCATGCGGGTCAAGTCGGAGCTCGCCAACTACGTCGAGGAGACGCTCGCGTTTCTCGGGCGCATCTCGACGAAGTCGATTTTCGGCGGCATCGGCATCTTCGTCGACGAGCGCCTGCTCGGCATCGTCATGGAAGACAAACTGTACCTGCACACCGACGCCAGCAATCTGCGGGTCTACCAGGACCGCGGCATGCCGCAGTTCAAGCCGTATCCGAACGCGTTCGACCTGACGACCGATCACCACCAGGTGCCGGCCGAGATAGTCGACGATCCGGTCAAGCTGAAGCAGTGGGGCGAGCATGCGCTGGCAGCCGCTATCGAAGCGGCGAAGGTCAAGCAGCTGGCCGGCATCGAGCGCTCGCGCCACATGAAGCAGGCGCGCAAGAAGCAGCGGGAAGAGAAATGAAGAATGTCCTCGTTTCTCACACGAGTGTGAGGAGCGGGGCCAGCGCGCGGATCGGCTCCGAGCAGGTCATTCCCCGGCAGACGTAAGCGACAGTCGTATCGAGCGCTCGTTTGTCCGCAATCGCCGGCGGCAGCGTCGTCGCATCCGCTTCGATCGCAAACACCAGCCGCGCCGGCGAGTACTTGTGCGCGAGCGTATCGCGCCACTGTGCAGCTTCCTGCGCCGAGCCGCGGATGATCACGATTTCCGGCGGGTCGAGATGCTCCGCGAGCGCCACGAGCAGCGATGCATGTGCGTGCGGATAGTGTTGCAGCGGAGTCCACGCCGAGCGCAGCGTCCGGGCGGCGGCATCGAGGTAACGCGTCTCGCCGAGCAACAGCCCCAGGCGGGTCAGCGCCTGCGCCGCGATCGCGTTGCCCGCGGGGACCGCTTCGTCGCCGAAAGATTTCGAGCGATGCATGAGCTGCTCGTGATCGTCCGCGGTGAAGTAGAAGCCGCCGTGCTCGCTGTCGGCGAAGTGCTCGAGCAGCGCTTCGGCGAGCGCGATGGCGAACTGCAAGTCGGAGCTGCGCCAGCGCGTTTGCAGCAGCTCGATCAATCCATCGAGCAGGAAGGCGTAGTCGTCGAGATATGCAGGGAAGCGCGACTGGCCATCCTTGTGAACGGCGAGCAGACGTCCGTCGCGCCACAGTTGCTCGTGGATGAAATCGACCGCGCGTGTGGCGGACTGAGCGAGGTCGGGCCGCGCCAGCGCTCGCGCTGCCACCGCCATGCCCGCGATCGCCAGGCCGTTCCACGAGGTGAGCACCTTTTCGTCGCGTCCCGGCCAGATGCGTCGATTGCGCTCGGCTAGCAGGATCCCGCGCGCTTCATCGAGCCGCCGGCGCAACTCGGCCGCGTCGATCCCCAGTTCGGTCGCGATCTCGTCTTCGGGACGGTACGAGTGCAGGTGCCACAGCCCTTCGAAGTTGGGCGGCCGATCGAGCCCGAAGCGCCGCGCGAATGCGTCATACGCCGGGCCCGGCACGAGCGAGCGCACCTGCGCTGCGTCCCAGACGTAGAACTTGCCCTCGTGTCCTTCGGAATCCGCGTCGAGTGTCGACCAGTAGCCGCCGGTGGGCGCTTGCAGGTCTCGGACGATCCAGTCCGCAGTCTCGGCAGCGACGCGACGGAACAGCTCGTCGCCCGTTGCAAGCGCTGCATTCGCGTAGATGCGCAGCAGCTGACCGTTGTCGTACAGCATCTTTTCGAAGTGCGGGATCATCCAGTACTGATCGACCGAATAGCGCGCGAAGCCGCCGCCGAGCTGGTCGTAGAGGCCGCCTTCGCCCATGCGCTGGAGCGTCAGCGTCGCCATGAACAGCGAATGCAGGTCCGGCGTTTCGCTGGCGGCCGTCGAGCGCCACTGACGCAACAGGAAATCGATGTTCGTCGGGTGCGGGAATTTCGGCGCGCCACCGAAGCCGCCGAAGTGCGTGTCGAACTCTTCGGCCAGTCTGGCGCGGGCGGCAGCGAGCGGCTCGAGCGTCAGCGCCTCGCTGTCCGGCGCGGCGGGCGGGGACATCTCCGCGAACGCCCGCTGCAAGGCTGCACTCTGCTGTGCGATGTCTTCACGATGCGAGCGATAGAACTCGCTCACCCGGCGCAGCAGGTCGGTGAAGGCCGGCATCCCGTAACGCGGCTCTTTCGGAAAATAGGTGCCGCCGAAGAAGGGCCGCTGCGTCCCGGGCGCCAGGAACATCGTCAGCGGCCAGCCGCCGGAGCGTTGCGTGAGCATCTGCTGGGCGAGCTGGTAGATCTTGTCGAGATCGGGCCGCTCCTCGCGATCGACCTTGATGTTGACGAACAGCTCGTTCATCACCGCGGCGCTGCCGGCATCCTCGAAGGACTCGTGCGCCATGACGTGGCACCAATGGCAGGCGGAGTAGCCGATCGACAGCAGGATGGGCTTGTCCTCGCGCTGCGCCCGCTCGAGAGCCTCATCGCCCCAGGGATACCAGTCGACCGGGTTGGCCGCGTGCTGCAGCAGGTAGGGGCTGGTCTCGCCGGCGAGGCGATTACGATGAGTCGGGCTGGCGGAATGCGTTGCCATGGGAATGCTCAGCTAGAATGCGCCGCCCCATAGTAAGGCACCCATGAGCGAAACCCCTGCACAACTCCCCGAGCTGCGTCTGAAGCGCGGCGAAGACCGCCGGCTGTCCGCGGGCCACCTGTGGGTGTTTTCCAACGAGGTGGACACTGCGCGCACGCCGCTCACGAGCTTCAAGCCCGGCGATTTGTGCCGGGTCGTGAGTGACCGCGACAAGTTTCTCGGCTACGCCTACGTCAATCCGCACTCGCTGATCTGCGCGCGGATTCTGGGGCGCGATCCGGAGTACCCGCCGAACAAGTCGCTCATCGTGCATCGTTTGCAAGTTGCGCAGTCGCTGCGGCGATCGCTGTA
>DATEKT010000103.1:0-13686 GCA_035277305.1 Steroidobacteraceae bacterium
ATCCCACGGCCCTTACGCTTTTGGCAAACGCGCGAGTGAGATACTTTTCCTTTGGTTTACTCCCCGATCCGCCGGGCACCGGCGGAAGGCTGACTCAATACGTGACTCGCAACGGCCTGGTGATCGTCGCGCTGCTCGTGCTCGTCCTCATCGGCGGCGCCTGGTACCTGTTCGCGGGCGGGAAGCCCTCGGGCGCCGGCGACAAAGGCAAGTCCGCAGCCGCCCAGTCCGTCGCCGTCGTCACGGCGCATCCGGCGAAGAAGGACTTCGCGCACGAGGTCGAGGCGCTCGGCACGTTGCGAGCCAATGAGTCTGTCGACATCACCGCCAAGGTGGCTGACCGCGTCGCCGCGATTCACTTCAACGAGGGCCAGCAAGTCCGCAAAGGCGACGTGCTGGTCGAGCTCGACAACACCGAGGCCCGCGCCGATCTCGCCGCCGCGGAGGCCGCCGCCAGCGACAGTCGCAGTCAATACAAACGCAGCCAGGAACTCTTCCAGACCAAGGCGCTTTCCGAAGCGCAACTCGATCAGCTGCATGCGACGCTGCTCGCGAACGAAGCTCGCGTCGCCGCCGCGCGCTCGCGGCTCACCGATCGCGTGATCAGCGCGCCGTTCAACGGGCGCGTCGGCCTGCGCAACGTGAGTCTCGGCGGACTGGTGAATCCCGGCGGAGTCATCACGACGCTCGACGACCTCAGCGTGGTCAAGCTCGATTTCGCGGTGCCCGAGGTGTTCCTCTCGACGCTGCAGCCCGGCCTGTCGGTGCAAGCGCGCAGCACCGCTTATCCCGAAGATTCGTTCACCGGGCGGGTCGCGAGCGTCGCCACTCGCGTCGATCCGGCAACGCGCGCGGTCACGATCCGCGCGCTGATCGATAACCGCGACGGCCGCCTGCGGCCCGGTATGTTCATGACCGTCAAGCTGGTGCGCCAGGAAGGCCAGGCATTGATGCTGCCGGAGCAGGCGATCGTGCCCGAGAACGACCAGCAGTTCGTCTACGTCGTCGAAGACGGCCGCGCGCACAAGCGCGAGATCAAGATCGGCCGGCGCCGCCCGGGCGAGGTCGAGATTCTCAATGGTCTGACGGCTGACGACGGTGTCGTCGTCGACGGCACGCTGAATCTGCGCGATGGCTTGCCGGTGCGCGTGCAGCCCGCGGCCGACGGCGCGCCTGCGCACGCTAACGGCGAGACATGATCCTTTCCGACGTCTCGGTGCGCCGGCCGGTCTTCGCGATGGTCGCGAGCCTGCTGCTCACCATCATCGGCCTGATGGCGGCCGGCCGCCTGTCGGTGCGCGAGACGCCGAACGTGCAGCCGCCGATCGTCAGCATCGACACGACTTACACCGGCGCTTCGGCGTCGGTCATCGAAACGAAGATCACGCAGGTCATCGAGAACCAGATCGCGGGACTCGAAGGCGTGGACACGCTGCGTTCGAGCAGCATGGACGAGCGCTCGCGCATCACGATCGAGTTCACGCTCGATCGCGACATCGAGTCCGCCGCCAACGACGTGCGCGACCGCGTCTCGCGCGTGCTCAACAACCTGCCCGAGGAAGCCGAGCCGCCGGAGGTGTCGAAGGTCGACACCACGTCCGATGCGATCATGTGGATGAACCTCGAGAGCGACAATCGCTCGCAGCTCGAGCTCACCGACTACGCGCAGCGCTACCTGGTCGACCGCTTCTCCGTCGTGAAGGGCGTGGCGCAGATCCGCATCAGCGGCGAGCGCAAATTCGCGATGCGCGTGTGGCTCGACCGCCAGGCGATGGCGGCGCGCCGGCTGACGGTGACCGACATCGAAAGTGCCCTGCTCGCCGAGAACGTCGAGCTGCCGGCCGGCCGCATCGAATCCAATCAGCGCGAGTTCACGCTGCACACGGACACCGGGCTGTACACGCCCGCCGATTTCCGCCAGCTGGTGGTGGGCCGCGGCGAAGGCGGCTATCTCGTGCGTCTCGGCGAAGTGGCGGATGTCGAGCTCGCTGCGGAGGATCTGCGCAACGTCGCGCGCTCCGACGGCAAGCCTTCGCTCAGCCTCGGCGTGGTGCCGCAGTCGACGGCGAACGTGCTCGAAGTCGCGAAGGGCGTGCACGCCGAGATGGAGCTCGTGAAGCCGACGCTGCCGCCCGACATGCGCATGGGCATCAATATCGACGATACGGTGTTCGTCAGCGGCTCGATCAACGAAGTGATCCACGCGCTCGTGATCGCACTGTTCCTAGTGCTCGTCGTGATCTACCTGTTCCTCGGCACGGTGCGCGCGACGCTGATCCCGGCCGTGACGATTCCGGTGTCGATCATCTCGGCCAGCATCATCATGGTGATCGCGGGATTCTCGATCAACGTGCTGACCCTGCTCGGCGCGGTGCTCGCGATCGGCCTGGTCGTCGACGACGCGATCGTCGTGCTGGAGAACATCGTCCGGCGCATCGAGCTCGGCCAGCCGCCGCTGCTTGCCGCGGTCGACGGCAGCAAGGAAATCGGCTTCGCCGTGGTCGCCACCACGCTGGTGCTGATCGCGGTGTTCCTGCCGATCTCCTTCATCCCCGGCAACATCGGCCGGCTGTTCGGCGAGTTCGGCATCACCATCGCCGCAGCGATCGGCTTCTCCGCGCTGGTGTCGCTGACGCTCGTGCCGATGATGAGCTCGAAGATCTTCGGCCACGGCATCGTGCGCGGCCGCGTCGCGCACGCAGTCGATCGCTTCTTCCGTTCGTTGTCGAGTTTCTACGAGCGCTCGCTGCGCCGTTCGATCCAGGCGCCGCTGCTGATCGCCGCTGCGGGCGTCGCGTCGATCGTGCTCGCCGTGATCCTCTTCAAGATGATGCCGTCGGAGTACGCGCCGTCGGAGGATCGTCAGCGCGTCTACATCCTGCTGACCGCGCCGGAAGGCGCCAGCCTGCAGTACATGGAGCGCTACCTGCGGCAGGTCGAGCAGATCGCGATGAAGGAGGTGGAGAAGGGCAACGCGCGGCGCATGCTCTCGCGCATCGGCAACTTCGGCGGCGGCAACGAGGTCAACGTCGGGCGCGTCGTGCTGTCGCTGTCGGATTTCGACGAGCGCCAGGAGTCCGCGAACCAGATCGCCGCGCGGCTGCGGCCGCAGCTGCAGAACCTCGCGGGCATTCGCGCCGTCGTCGCCACGCCGGGCGGTCTCGGCATTCGCGGCTTCGGCTCGCCCGTGCAGATCGTGCTGGGCGGCGGCGATTACGCGGAGCTCGCGCGCTGGCGCGACACCATCATCGCCAAGGCGTCGGAAAATCCCGGCCTGACCAATCTCGATTCGGATTTCTACGCGCGCAAGCCGCAGCTCAAGGTGTCGGTCGATCGCAATCGCGCCGCCGATCTCGGCGTCTCGCTGACGACCGTCGGCCGCACGCTCGAGACGATGATGGGCTCGCGCATCGTCACGACGTTCCTGGATCGCGGCGAGGAATACAACGTGATGCTGCAGGCCCGCGAGGACGATCGCGCGACGCCGAGCGACCTCACGAACATTTACGTGCGCTCCTCGACCACGAATTCGCTGATCCCGCTGTCGAACCTGGTGAAGGTCGAGGAGATCGCCGGCCCGACCGAGCTCAAGCGCTTCGACCGGCTGCGCTCGGTCACGATCACGGCCGGCCTGAACTCCGGCTACTCGCTCGGCGAGGCGCTCGACTACATGGAGAAGCTGGTGCGCAGCGAGCTGCCGGCGTATGCGCAGATCAACTACGACGGCGAGTCGCGCGAGTTCAAGCGCTCCGGCTCGGCGCTGTACGCGACCTTCATGCTGGCGCTCGTGATCGTGTTCCTGGTGCTGGCGGCGCAGTTCGAGAGCTTCCGCCATCCCTTCATCATCATGATGACGGTGCCGCTGGCGGTGACCGGCGCGTTGCTCGGCCTGTCGGTGACCGGGGGCTCGATCAACGTCTTCAGCCAGATCGGTTGCATCATGCTGATCGGCCTCGCCGCCAAGAACGGCATCCTGATCGTGGAGTTCGCGAACCAGCTGCGCGACCGCGGCATCGAGTTCCACGAAGCCGTCATCGAGGCGGCGGCGATCCGGCTGCGGCCGGTGCTCATGACGAGCCTGTGCACGGTCTTCGGCGCGATCCCGCTGCTCATCGCGTCTGGCGCGGGCGCAGAGAGCCGCAAGTCCATTGGCGCGGTGGTCGTGTACGGCGTGATGTTCTCGCTGCTGCTGACGCTGTACGTCGTTCCTGTCGTGTACGGCTATGTCGCGCGCAACACGCGCTCGCCGGAGTACATCGCGCACCTGATCGAGAAGCTCCGCGGCGGCCCGAAATCCGGCGACGCCGGCGAGCCAGCCCACAAAGGCGCGGACGCGCAATAGACAGGCAATAAAAAGCCGGCAGGCGGGGAAGCACTGCCGGCTCATGTCCCGAGCGCCCGATCAGCAAAGCGAACGCTCTCGCAGGAGGACGGTCTTTATGACGGTCCCGCGCGCCGCAAGTTCCCCGGCATTGCTCGGCGAAGAAATAACTATTTCGTAAGTCGCAGCCAGCAGACACCGGCACTTACGGTCCCATCATCAATTTAAACTAAGTGATAGGGCGGCTCGTCAGCGGTCCGCATTGCTAGAATGCCGCCCTTTTGGCGGGTTCCCCATGGCGCTGACGCCGTATCAACAGCTCGAGCAGGAGTTCAAGCGGCTGCATGCCTTCCGCAGCGCCGCCAGCATCCTGCGCTGGGATTCGGCCGTGATGATGCCGCGGGGGAGCTCCGACCTGCGCGGCGAGCAGCTGGCCGCCCTGGAGACCGAGAGCCACGCCCTGCTGACCTCACCGCGCGTCTCGCGCCTGCTGACCCGGGCCGAGGCGAACAGCGCCGGTCTCGAGGACTGGCAGACCGCCAACCTGCGCGAGATGCGGCGCGAGCGGGAGCATGCGATCGCGACTCCGCAGAACCTGGTGTCGCGGCTCGCCAAGGCGACGGCGCGGGCCGAGGTGAAATGGATCGAGGCGAAGCAGAAGAGCGACTTCGCGATCTTCGCCCCGCACCTCGAAGAGGTCGTCAACCTGATGCGCGACAAGGCCGGGCTCCTCGGCAAAGCGCTGAACCTCGACCCCTACGACGCCCTGGTCGACGAGTTCAGCCCCGGCATGACCAGCGCCGAGATCGACACCATCTTCACCACGCTCGGGCGGCGCCTGCCGGGCCTGATCCAGGAAGTGATCGAGCTGCAGGCCAAGCGCCCGCCGCTGGAGATCACGGGCCGCTACACGCCCTCCAGGCAGCGCCAGCTGGCGCTGGAGGTCATGAAAACCATCGGCTTCCCCTTCGACCGCGGGCGGCTGGACGAGAGCGAGCATCCGTTCACCGGCGGCGTGCCCGGCGACATCCGCATCACGACCCGCTTCAGCGCGACCGACCCGCTCACGGGGCTGATGGGCATCCTCCACGAGACCGGACACGCGATGTACGACGTCGCCTTGCCGGAGGCGTGGCGCGGCCAGCCGGTCGGCCGCGATCGCGGCATGGCGCTGCAGGAAAGCCAGTCGCTGCTGCTGGAGATGCTGATCGGCCGCAACCGGCCGTTCCTGCGCTATCTCAAGCCGCACCTGGAGAAGGCGTTCGGCGTGAGCGGCCCGGAATGGGAAGTGGAGAACGTGTACCGGCTGCTGATCCGGGTGCGTCGCAGCCTGATCCGCGTCGATGCCGACGAGGTCACCTATCCCGTCCACATCATGCTGCGCTATGAGCTCGAGAACGAGATCCTCAAGGGCGAGTTGAAGGTGAAGGACCTGCCGGAGGCGTGGAACTCGCGCATCCAGGACCGCCTTGGCGTGCGTCCCGCGAATGACGCCGAAGGCTGCCTGCAGGACGTGCACTGGGCCGTCGGCTCGTTCGGCTATTTCCCCTCGTACGCCATCGGCGCCGTGATTGCGGGTCAGCTCTACGAAAGCCTGCGCGCCGACCGGCCGGAGCTCGACGAGGAGATCGCGGCGGGCCACTTCGCCGGCCTGTTCGACTGGCTGCGCCAGAACGTGCACGGACTTGCCGCGACCGTGAGCACGCCGGAGCTCATTCGCAACGCCACCGGCAAACCGCTCTCCGCGGCGGCGTGGGTGCGCTACATCGAAGGCAAATACCTGGAGGAGTAGCTGCGCGCTTGTCAGCTTTCCGTGCGGGATCCCGATTCTTTCAACGGATCCCTTCCGGTCAACTGGCATGCACCATCGTCGCGCGCTGTGGCGTCTCTTTCCGATCGAACGATTCGAGGATTTCGCGAGTGCCTGGGACCGCGTCAACGACGCTGCCACGGGACTACCGTTCCTCACCTCGTTGTTCATCCGCAATCTGCTCCGCATATTTCGCAGCGGCACCGAGCAGCTGGCCGTCGCAGCTGCCGCTCGGCGCGTGGGTGATGGCGCGCTCGCTGGATAGCGCGGCTGTAGCCAGAAGTCTGTTACGCACGTTGCCCGGCGCGCCGTTGTTGCTGGCCCTGACGCGCCAGGATCCGTGGGTGCAGCCGCGGCCGAGCGATTCCGCGACTGTGCGCACGCTCGACTGGATCGTGACCGGCTGGGTCGAAGTGGAAGGATTGTTCGACGATTACTGGAAGGCGCGCAGCAAACGCCTGCAGCAGAACATGCGCAGCCAGCGCTCGAAGCTGAAATCGCAAGGCATCGTGCCGACGCTCGAAGTCCTCACTCGTCCGCAGGACGTCGCGGCAGCCATCGAGGATTACGGGAGGCTCGAAGGCGCTGGCTGGAAGGCCGCGGAGGGCACTGCCGTGCGCGCGGACAACGACCAGGGCCGGTTCTATCGCGCGATGCTGGAGGACTTCTCGCGCATCTATCGCTATCGGTTCGGCGAGCGGGTCGTCGCCGTCGATCTGTGCATCGAATCCGGCATCGTCCACGTGCCGCTGAAGACCACATATGACGAGAGCCTGCGCGGACTGTCGCCGTCCTCGCTGCTGCGCCAGGAAGCGTATCGACACGTCTTCGAAGAGCGGCGCGTCCGGCGCATCGAGTTCTACGGCCGGATGGTGGAGTGGACGTCCCGCTGGACCGACCTGAAACGCACGCTCTATCACGTGAATTCCTACCGCTGGGGCTTCGTCGCAGCGGCCGCTGCGCGCCTGGCCGCCCTGCGCCGCGCGCGAACGCCAGAATCGCCGCAAGAGCCGCTAAACTAGGCGGCATGTCCGCCGTCCCCGAGCCCTCCAACACTTTCAAACGCCTGCAGGCGCGGCTGCGCGGCCTCGCGGGCAAGGCGATCGAAGATTTCCGCATGATCGAGGCGGGCGATCGCGTCATGGTCTGCCTGTCCGGCGGCAAGGATTCGTACACGCTGCTCGACATCCTGCTGTCGCTCCAGCGCAGCGCGCCGGTCGACTTCGAGCTGGTCGCGGTCAACCTCGATCAGAAGCAGCCCGGCTTTCCTGCGCACGTGCTGCCCGAGTATCTGACGGCGCTGGGCGTGCCGTTCCACGTCATCGAGCAGGACACGTACAGCGTCGTGAAGCGCGTGATCCCCGAGGGCAAGACGATGTGCGGCCTGTGCTCGCGCCTGCGGCGCGGTGCGCTGTACCGCTACGCCAGCGAGCACGGCGTCACGAAGATCGCGCTCGGCCATCACCGCGACGATATCGTCGAGACGCTGTTCCTCAACATGTTCTTCGGCGGCAAGCTCAAGGCGATGCCGCCGAAACTGCGCTCCGCGGACGGCAAGCACGTCGTCATCCGTCCGCTCGCCTACGTCGCGGAACGCGACATCGAGCGCTATGCGCGCGCCCGCGAATTTCCGTTGATTCCGTGCTCGCTGTGCGGCTCGCAGGAGAACCTGCAGCGCATGGAGATCAAGAAAATGCTGCGCGACTGGGAGCAGCAGTATCCGGGCCGCACCGAATCGATTTTCTCCAGCCTGCGCAACGTGGTCGCCTCGCACCTGGCCGATACGCGTGCAGCAGATTTCTCCGCAGCTCCTGACGCCGAGCATGGGGATCCGCTGGCATGAGCGGCACCCTCGTTTTCTCGCATGGGCTCGAAGGCGATCCCTGGGGCGCGAAGATCGTGGCGATGGCCGAGGTCGCCCGCGCGCACGGCCTGAGCGTCGAGTCGATCGACTATCGCGGCATGAACGATCCCGCTGCGCGCGTCGTGCGGATGCTCGAAGCGTGCAAGAGCCTGCCGGGCAAGCTCGTGCTCGTCGGCTCCAGTCTCGGCGCCCATGTCTGCATGACGGCGGCGAGCCAGTTGTCGGTGCGCGGCGTATTCGTGCTGGCGCCGGCGTTCTTCATGCCGGGTTACGAGCAGTACACGCCGCAGCCGCCGGTCGGCTGCCCGGTGACTATCGTGCACGGCTGGAACGATACGGTCGTGCCGCCGGAAAACAGCGTGCGCTACGCCCGCGAACACCGCGCGACGCTGCACCTCATCGATTCCGATCACCGCCTGACCGCGAATATCGACGAGGTGTGCGAGTTCCTGGACCGTTTTCTGCGTAGACTGTAATCAAGAACCTCAAGAAGGAGCGGCCATGCTCACCAAGATCCTGCGGGTCGGTTCGGCATCGATCGCGTTTGCGTGGCTGGGAGCGTGCGGCTCCGCGGACAAGCCGCCGCCGCCGGTCGAAGAATCAGTGTTTCGCGACGTGGCCGTGACGCCGATCGAAAAGGCGAAGAACGTCCAGAACGTGGTCGACGAGCAGAAGCGCGCCACCGATCAGGCCGTTCAGCAGCAAGCCGACCAATAGCACGCGCCACTCGCCGGCATGGCTGAACTGTCCGGGCTCGATCGCTTGTGGCTGGGGCTGCTACGCGCACCGCTTTCGTGGTGGGCTCGGCCGCACGTGCTGCCCGACGATCTGCGGCGGCGCTATGCGCAGCACGACCGCCCGATCTGCTACGTCCTCAACGTGCTCGGCGTCGCCGACCTGGTCGCGCTCGAGAAGGTGTGCGCGAAGCACGGGCTGCCGGAGCCGCTCGACGGTCTGAAGCCGCCGCTGCCCGCACGCTCGGTGCTGTTTCTCGAGCGCCGCACCGGCTTCTGGGGCGACCGGATCGATCACCGCATCTCGACACCGATGCGCCAGCTCGTAGCCGCGGCGGCGAGCGACCGCACGCTCGAAGTCGATCTCATTCCCGTGACCGTGATGTGGGGCCGCGCGCCGGACCGCGAGGGCTCGTGGCTGCGCGTGTTGCTGTCGGAGAACTGGGAGCGCGTCGGGCGCTTTCGCCGCTTTCTGTCCGTCGTGGTCAACGGCCGCAACCTGTTCGTGCAGTTCGGCGATCCGGTTTCGTTGCGCGCAGCGCTGGATGACGGTGCCGACGCGGCGCGCGCGGTGCGTCGTCTCACTCGCACGCTGCGAGTTGCACTCGCGCGGCAACGCGCGGCGGCGATCGGCCCGGATCTCTCGCATCGACGCACCATCGTCACGCAGGTGCTGCGCGCCGGCGCGGTGCGTCGCGCGATGGCCGACGAAATGCGCTCGAAAAAGATTTCGCGGCGCGAGGCGTTGAGGCTCGGCCAGGACTACGCGGCGGAGATCGCCGCGAACTATTCGCACGTGATGGTCGCCATCATTGCGCGCGTGCTGACGTGGTTCTGGACGCGGCTGTACGACGGCGTCGAGCTGCATCACTTCGACCAGTTGCAGAAGCTCGCCGACGGCAACGAAATCGTCTACGTGCCGTGTCACCGCAGCCACATCGACTACATGCTGTTGTCCTACGCGATCTACTACAAGGGATACGCGGTGCCGCACGTCGCGGCCGGCATCAATCTCAACATGCCGCTGCTCGGCCGCCTGATCCGCAAGTTCGGCGCGTTCTACATCCGCCGCAGCTTCAAGGGCAACACGCTGTACACGATGGTGTTCATGAAGTACCTCGGCCTGATGATGGCGCGCGGTCACTCGATCGAGTTCTTCATCGAAGGCGGCCGCAGCCGCACCGGGCGCCTGTTGCAGCCGAAGACCGGCATGCTGTCGATGACCCTGCGCAGCTACCTGCGCGATCCGCGCCGTCCGGTCGTGTTCCTGCCCGTCTACTTCGGCTACGAAAAGCTGGTCGAAGGCAAGACGTACATCGGCGAGTTGTCCGGCAAGGCGAAGGAAAAGGAATCCGTCTTCATGCTCCTGCGCACGCTGCCGGCGCTGCGCCAGAAGTTCGGCAAAGTGCACGTCAGCTTCGGTGAGGCTGTGCATCTCGATGAGATCATGCGCAAGCACGCGCCGGACTGGCAGCCTGCGCAAGGCGAGAAGGACGATCGTCCGCCGTGGCTCGCGCCCGCGGTCGACGATCTCGCCATGCGCATCATGACCAACATCAACAGCGCCGCGTGCGTCGCGCCGATGAACCTGATCGCGCTGGCGCTGCTGGCGACGCCGAAGCAATCGATGCTCGAGACCGATCTCGTTCGTCAGCTGGAGCTGTACGCGTCGTTGCTGCGGCAAGCGCCGTATTCCCCGCAGGTGTGGATCACGGACGCCGATGGTCTGTCGATCGTTCGGCATGGCGAGCGCATGGGCGTTCTGCAGCGACACAAGCATCCACTCGGCGACGTGTTGCAGATGACGGAAGAGAACTCGGTGCTGCTGACTTACTTCCGCAACAACGTCCTGCACCTGATGGCGTTGCCGTCGCTGGTCGCGTGCTGCTTCCTCAACAACCGCACCATGCGCACCGAAGACATCCAGCGCCTCATGTGGCGCATCTATCCCTATATGTTCGACGAGTTGTTCCTGCGCTGGCGCGAGGACGAAGTCTCCGCCGCGGTGATGGAGACGCTCGATGACATGGCCAATCACGGGCTGCTCGAGTCCGTCGACGGCGGTACGCAATGGCGGCGTCCGCCGACGGGCTCCACCGAAGCCGTGCAATTGTCGGTGCTCGCGCACGTGACCGTGCCGATCATCGAGCGCTACTACCTGGTGATCGCGGTGCTGCTGAAGTCGGGCAGCGGCCGCATCAGCCAGGACGTGCTCGAATCGCAGTGCCAGCTGATGGCGCAGCGCATGTCGTTGCTGTACGAGCTGAACTCGCCGGAGTTCTTCGACAAGGCGCTGTTCAAGAATTTCATCGATCTGTTGCGCGCCCGCAATGTGCTCGGCGTCAGCGCGGAAGGGCGGCTCACGTACACGGACATGCTGCCCGCCGTCGCCGACGACGCGCAGCTGGTGCTGCACGAACAGATCCGCAACAGCGTGCTGCAAGTCACGCATCGTTGAGGCACTCCATGACTTTCATTCGCCTGCTGGCAGTCGCAACGCTGCTCGCGGCCGGTCACGCCGCGCACGCCGAATACATTCTCTCGGTGCCTGAGGGCGCCGCGCGGGCCGGAGCGCCGCTGCGCGCAGATCTCACGATTCTCAACGACAGCGATGCGCCGATGCGCGTGGAGTTGCCGGCGCCGTTGCGTGCGCGTCTGGAGACGGCGAAGGCCGCGGTGAATTTCGACCTCGTGCCCGATCGCAGCGGCACGGTCGAGATTGCGCCGCGCCAGTTCCTGAAGATCGCGCTGCGCGGAGATGTGCCCGAGGCTGCAGCGGAGACTGCAACGCTGACTCTGACGGGCTTCGACACCAATCGCGTCGCCGTACCGATCGCGCCGCGCGACACCTCATCGAACGCTGCGTGGAATGCGCCCACACCGCCGGCTCGTCAGACCGGCACTGCGCTCATCGACAAGCCGCCGCCGCTCGCGGTGTCCGTGTACGAGCCGGTGTACTTCGTCGTCGGCGGCGACGGCGGACTGAATGCGAAATTCCAGATCAGCCTGCGCTTCCGTCTGTTCGACGATCACGGACGCCTGGCGCGGCGCATGCCGTGGATCGATGATCTGTACCTGTCCTTCTCGCAGACCGCGTTGTGGGATCTCGGCGAGCTGTCCAAGCCGTTCAAGGATTCCAGCTACAAGCCGCGCCTGTTCTATGCGAACTACGATCTGGCGCGCTACTTCGACGGCAACCTGCGCTTCGGCTTCGAGAGCGGCATCGGGCACGAGTCGAACGGCAAGGAGGGCGATGACTCGCGCAGCTACAACATGCTGTACGCGCGGCCGACGCTGACGCTCGGCGATCCCGACGGCTTCCGCGCGTACTTCGCGCCGCTCATCCACAACTACATCGCGGAGAGCGACAACCCGGACATCTCCGATTATCGCGGCTATGTCGACTGGCTGTTCGGCGTCGGCAGCAAAGGCGGGCTCGACTTCTGGGGCGTGCTGCGCAAGGGCACGCGCAGCGACTATGGCAGCGTGGAGCTCAACGCTTCGTATCCGCTTTCGAAGCTGAGCGGCGGCGATCTGACCGGCTGGCTGATGCTGCAGTACTTCAACGGCTACGGCGAGAGCCTGCTGGACTACAACCGCAAGCTCGACTCGCAGCTGCGGCTCGGGATCGCGATCGCGCTCTAATCGTAGTCCTTCACCGCGCCGCGCGAGCGCTTCACCTGCCCGCGCTGCTGCTTGCCTTCGAGCCGCCGTTGTTTCGAGGCGCGCGTCGGTTTCGTGGCGCGGCGGATCTTCGGCTCGATACGCGCCTGCTCGACGAGCTCGGACAATCGCTGCAGCGCGTCGGCGCGGTTCTGTTCCTGCGAACGAAAGCGTTGCGCGCTGATCACGATCACGTCGTCGTCGGTGATGCGGCGGCCCGCGAGCGTGCGCAAGCGCTGGCGCACGCGCTCGGGGAGTTCCGGCCAGAGCTTGAGATCGCAACGCAGCTGCACGGCGCTCGCGACTTTGTTGACGTTCTGACCGCCGGGCCCGCCGGAGCGGATGGCGCGCAGCTCGATGGCTGCGTCGGGAATGCTCGCCACGGTCACACGTCGCGAGCGATCGGGCTGCGATCGCTCATGTGCACGGAAATCTCCCGCTGCGCGACCGGGATGGTGATGCCGTTCTCCTGGAACAGCCGCCAGATCGCGCGGTTCACGTCGGAGCGCACGTTGTTGACGCCTTCCTGCGGATCGGAGATCCAGAAGCGCAGCTCCAGGTCGAAGCCGTAATCGTTGAACCCCATCATGCGCGACACCGGCGCCGGATCGCGCAGGATGCGCGGCTGGCCTTCCGCAGCCTTGATCAGCACGGCGAGCGCCTGCTCCGGATCGCACTTGTAGGCGACGCGCACCGGCAGCTTCAGGCGCACGCGCGGGTCGGTGTAGCTCCAGTTGATGACCGGATTGGTGATCAGGTGCTGGTTCGGCACCAGCGTTTCGACGCCGTCGCGATCGCGCACGACGACGTAGCGGCCGCGCAGCTCCTGCACCCAGCCGAATCCTTCGGTCGTCGTGCCGGTCGTGCCGGTGAAGCTGATGACGTCGCCCGGCTTGATCGAGCGATCCATCAGCAGCACGAAGCCGCTGACGAAATTCGCAGCGATCGCCTGCAGGCCGAAGCCCAGGCCGATGCCGATCGCGCCGGTGAGCACGTTGAGCGTCGTGAGGTCGAGGCCCGAGGCGTTGAGGCCGAGGAGGATCGACAGGCCGACCAGGAACGCCTGCGCGAACTTGGCGATGCCGATGCGCATCGAAAGCGCCAGTCCCTGCATCGCCATCAGCCGCCGTTCCGCCCAGCGCGCGATCCAGATCGCGACCAGGATGAACGCGCCGACCGTGAACAGGATCTTCAGCACCGACCACAGCGTGATCTTGCCCTTGCCGGCGCTGATGCCGACGCTGTCGAGCGCCTGCACCAGCGGATCGAACCAGCCGAGCACGTGCAGCGCGAA
>DATEKT010000104.1:0-18270 GCA_035277305.1 Steroidobacteraceae bacterium
GGACTGGTGCGGCCCGATGTCGCGGCGGTGCTGTTCGACGAGCCGTTGACGGTGATCGATCCGCACCTCAAGTGGCTGCTGCGCCGCAAGCTCAAGCAGATCCACCAGCAGCTCAAGCTCTCGCTGCTGTACGTCACGCACGACCAGACCGAAGCGCTGACGTTCGCCGACCAGGTCGTGGTGATGAGCCAGGGCGAGATCGTGCAGATCGGCACACCCGAGCAGCTGTTCGAAACGCCGGCGCATCGCTTCGTCGGACACTTCATCGGCTCGCCCGGCATGAACTTCCTCGACTGCGAGTGGAGTGCCGGTGCGGCGACGATTGCAGGCGTGCGCGTGGCAACGAGCAGTGTCCAGGCGCCCTCCGCCGGCGCGTCTCTGGCGATCGGCGTGCGGCCCGAACACCTGGAGCTCGCGTCGACGCCCGGGCCGAATCGCGTGCCGGTGCGCGTCGCCGCGATCCAGGACCAGGGTGTCCACACGATGGTGCGAGTCGAAGCGGGCGCTTCGTTCGCGTGGGCGAAGCTGCGGACTGATGTCGCGGCGCCCGCAACGGGCAACGCTTTCGCATATCTGCCCCCCACACGCTGCGCACTGTACGCAGGCGACCGGAGAGTGCCGTGAGCTCCGCGAAGCCGGTCAATCAGCGCGCGTGGTGGTTCGTACTGCCGGTGCTGATCAGCGTGGCGTTCTCCGCGCTCATCCCGCTGATGACGATCGTCAACTACTCCGTGCAGGACATCCTGGGCCCGGACCAGGCGGTGTTCGTGGGCATGGAGTGGTACCAGGAGATCCTGCGCGATCCCGACCTGCACGGCGCTCTGTATCGGCAGCTGGTCTTCACGGCCGCTGCGCTGCTCATCGAGATCCCGCTCGGTATCGCGCTGGCGCTGGCGATCCCGGAGCGCGGCTGGCGCGCTTCGCTGGTGCTGGTCCTGCTCGCGATGCCGTTGCTGATTCCATGGAACGTCGTCGGCACGATCTGGCAGATCTTCGCGCGCGGCGACATCGGCCTGCTCGGCTACGTGCTCACGCAACTCGGTTTCGACTACAACTACACGCAGGACCCGATGGACGCGTGGGTCACGGTGCTGGTCATGGATGTGTGGCACTGGACGCCGCTGGTCGCGCTGCTGGCATACGCCGCCCTGCGCGCGATTCCGGAGCCGTTCTATCAGGCCGCCCGCATCGACGGCGCGTCGCGCTGGGCGGTGTTTCGCTACATCGAGCTGCCGAAGATGCGCGGCGTGCTGACGATCGCACTGCTCCTGCGCGTCATGGACAGCTTCATGATCTACACGGAGCCGTTCGTGCTGACCGGCGGCGGCCCAGGCACCGCGACCACGTTTCTCTCGCAATACCTCACGCAGAAGGCCGTCGGCCAGTTCGACCTCGGCCCCGCCGCGGCGTTCTCGCTGGTGTACTTCCTGATCATCCTGCTGCTGTGCTTCGTGCTGTACAACTTCATGAAGGACCCGCAACGATGAATAGGAAGCGCAGCTGGCTGCTGCTCGCCGCCTATCTCGTCTTCACGCTCGCGCCCATCTACTGGATGGTGCACATGAGCCTGCGCAGCAACCTCGCGATCACCAGCGCCTTCGCGTGGCTGCCGGAATCGCTGTCGCTGGCGAACTACGCGACGATCTTCACCGACCCGGCATGGTACGGCGGTTACGTGAATTCGATCATCTACGTCGTGCTCAACACGATCCTCTCGGTCGGCGTCGCGTTGCCGGCGGCGTACGCGTTCTCGCGCTACTCGTTCCTCGGCGACAAGCACCTGTTCTTCTGGCTGCTCACCAACCGCATGACGCCGCCCGCGGTGTTCCTGCTGCCGTTCTTCCAGCTGTACACCGCGATCGGCCTGATGGATACGCATCTCGCCGTCGCGCTCGCGCACATGGTGTTCAACGTGCCGCTCGCCGTGTGGATTCTCGAAGGGTTCATGTCGGCCGTGCCGCGCGAGATCGATGAGACTGCGTACATCGACGGCTATTCGTTCCCACGCTTCTTCGTAAAGCTGTTCCTGCCGCTGATCAAAGCCGGCATCGGGGTGACCGCGTTCTTCTGCTTCATGTTCTCGTGGGTCGAGCTGCTGCTCGCGCGCACGCTCACGTCCGTGGATGCGAAGCCGATCGCGGCGACGATGACGCGCACGGTGTCGGCCGCCGGCATGGATTGGGGAACGCTTGCAGCCGCGGGCGTGCTGACGATCGTGCCCGGCGCGCTGGTGATCTGGTTCGTCCGTCACTACATCGCGAAAGGGTTCGCGATGGGGAGAGTGTGATGTCGTTGCTGTCGTGGATGGCGTGGACGCTACCGGTCGCGATCTTCTTCGTGTGCATCGGCCTGCTGCTGATCGGCATGACCGTCTGGGAGCTGCGCTCGCCGACCGTTGCCCGCAGGGGCCTGTTACCGCTCGTGACGACGCGAGGCGATCGGCTGTTCATCGGCTTGCTCGCCGCCGCCTACGTGAATCTCGCATGGGCGGGGCTGACCGATCTGCCGCAATGGTGGGGCGCGGGCTTGAGCGCGCTGGCGCTCGTTGCGATCATGCGCTACGGATAAGAAGGGGGAACGATGAAGACACTGCTGACCCTGCTGCTCGCGCTGGCCGCGGTTCCTGCGCTCGCTGACGAAGCCGCCGCCCGGCGCTGGATCGACCAGGAGTTTCAGCCCTCGACGCTGTCGAAGGAGCAGCAGCTGGCCGAGATGAAGTGGTTCATCAACGCCGCCGCGCAGCTCAAGGCGCAGGGCGTCGCCGAAATCAGCGTCGTGTCGGAAACGATCACGACCCACGAGTACGAGGCGAAGACGCTGGCGCGCGCGTTCGGCGAGATCACCGGCATCAAGGTCAAGCACGACCTGATCCAGGAAGGCGACGTCGTCGAGAAGCTGCAGACCTCGATGCAGTCGGGCAAGTCCATCTACGACGGCTGGATCACCGACTCCGACCTGATCGGCACGCACTACCGCTACGGCGCGGTGCTGCCGCTCTCCGACTTCATGGCCGGCGCCGGCAAGGCGTACACGAATCCCGGCCTGGATCTCAAGGATTTCATCGGCGCGAAGTTCACGACCGCGCCGGATGGCAAGCTCTACCAGCTGCCGGATCAGCAGTTCGCGAACCTCTACTGGTTCCGCGCCGACTGGTTCGCGCGCAAGGACCTGCAGGAGCAGTTCCGCAAGAAGTACGGCTACGACCTCGGCGTGCCGATGAACTGGAGCGCGTACGAGGACATCGCCGCGTTCTTCAGCAACGACGTGAAGCAGCTCGACGGCAAGCGCGTCTACGGTCACATGGACTACGGCAAGAAAGATCCGTCGCTCGGCTGGCGTTTCACCGACGCGTGGCTCTCGATGGCGGGCGCGGCGGACAAAGGCATTCCGAACGGCATGCCGGTCGATGAATGGGGCATCCGGGTCGCCGCGGACAAGTGCACGCCCGTCGGCGCGTCGGTGTCGCGCGGTGGCGCGACCAACTCGCCGGCCGCAGTGTTCGCGCTCACCAAGTACATCGACTGGATGAAGAAATTCGCGCCGCCGCAGGCGATGGGCATGACGTTCTCGGAGTCGGGCCCGGTGCCGGCGCAAGGCGAGGTCGCGCAGCAGATCTTCTGGTACACGGCGTTCACCGCCGACATGACCAAGCCCGGACTGCCGGTCGTCAACGCGGACGGCACGCCGAAGTGGCGGATGGCGCCCTCCCCGCACGGGCCGTACTGGAAGGACGGCATGCAGAACGGCTACCAGGACGTCGGCTCGTGGACGTTCCTGCGCGGCGTCGAGCCGAAGCGCATGTCGGCCGCGTGGCTGTACGCGCAGTTCGTCACATCGAAGTCGGTGTCGCTGAAGAAATCGATCACCGGCCTCACGTTCATCCGCGACAGCGACATCCGCCACGAGTACTTCACGAAGAACGCGGCGAAGTACGGCGGGCTGATCGAGTTCTATCGCAGCCCCGCGCGCATCGCGTGGACGCCGACCGGCACGAACGTGCCCGACTATCCGAAGCTCGCGCAGCTGTGGTGGCAGAACGTCGCGACCGCCGTGACCGGCGAGAAGACGCCGCAGGCCGCGATGGACAACCTCGCCGACCAGATGGATCGCATCCTCGCGCGGCTCGAGCGCGCGGGCATGAAGAACTGCCCGCCGAAGCTCAACGCGAAGAAGGATGCGTCGGCGTGGCTGTCGGCGAACGCGGCGCCGTGGGCAAAGCTGGCGAACGACAAGCCGAAGGGCGAAACGATCGCCTACGACAAGCTCCTGCAGGCCTGGAAGGAAGGCCGCGCCCGCTAGAACGAAGAAGGCCGGCGGATCTGCACCCGCCGGCCTTCGAGTCGCAGCAACGAGGCGATCAGAAGCGGAACTGCACCTCCGCGCCATAGGTCCGCGGGTAGATCAGGCCGACCGTGCGCCGCGAGCCGACCGCGGTGGGCGACGAGCCGCTCGAGCGGATGTAGCCCTCCTCGTCGAACGCGTTCTTCACGAAGCCGATGATCGAGTAGCGGTTCTGCGCGTCGTTCCACAGGATGCGGAAGTCCGTGATCTCGTTTGACGGCGCGCTGGCGACCGGATCAGAGAACACGTTCGACTGCAGGCTGTCGGTGTACGAATAATTGCCGCCCACGGTCAGCGATCCGGGCGTCCAGGTGAACGTATAGTTCGCGCCCACCGTGTACTTCAGCTCGGGTGCATTCGGCAGGTTGTTGCCCACCAGAGTCTGCGCACCGTCGGGGCTCACGACACTCCCTGGATCGGTCGCGCCCGTCGGATCCGCCGTGTCCTGGAAGCAGCAGCCGCGAGTGATCTCTGTATCGACGTAGGACGCGTTCACGAACAGGCGCAGCGCATCTATCGGCGACCAGACGGTCTCCACTTCGATGCCCTTCGACTCCGCGTCCAGGTTGACGAACTGCGTTGCGAAGATCGTCTGGCCGTTGGTGCTCGGCAATTGCACCGACAGCGGCGCCTGGAAGTCCTTGTAGTCGTAGAAGAACAGCGCGGTGTTCAGCTGGAACCGTCCGCCGAACGTCTGCTTCCAGCCGAGCTCGTACGAGTTCAGGTATTCCGGGTCGGCATACACGCCAGGGGCCATGTTCGCCGAAGCGATGAAGCCGCCAGCCTTGTAGCCGCGCGCGTAGCGCAGGTAGAGGTTGCTGTCATCGGTCGGCTGGAACTGCACACCCGCGGTTGCCGTCACGCCATCCCAGTCGCCCTTGAGGTTGCGACGCAGACCGCCATTCGGGCTGGCCACGCAACCGACGCAGCCTGTGCCGGCCTGCGTGACATCGAGCGAGATACCCTGGGTCACGTCGAGCACGCCGGCGGCAACCTGCCCGAGGACAAACTGCAGCGTCGGCGCCGTGGCCGGATTGTTGACCAGGAAGTCGTAAAGGACGGCGTCGGGTGCTGCGGCGAGCCCAGCGAAAGCCGCCAGGGCCGGATTGGTCGCCAGCGTGTTGCGGAACGCACCCTCCAGGCTCGCTTCGGCCGCGCCGATCGCGGTGGCCGGGTTGCGTCCCACGTACCACGCCTCGTCGAAGCCCTCTTTCTTGTCCTCGGTGTAGCGGGCGCCCAGAGTGAACGTCCACTTGTCGGCGAATCTCCAGTCGATCTGGCCGAAGCCGGCATACGACTCGCCTTCCAGGTGGCCGTTGATGAAGCCGTTCCAGCCTTCGGGATTCTCGCGTGAGCCGTCGGCCGGAGTCAGCAACGTCGCGTCGCCGTGCGCCGTGGTGTGCTGCGGGTTGTCCCACGTGGTGTTGTACTGATACAGACCGACGATCCACTGCAGCGCGCCGTCACCGTTCGACGAGAGATTGATCTCGTTCGACCACCAGCGCTGATGCTCCTCGTACCAGCCCTCGCGGTCGGTCGTGATACCCCTCGCCAGGAAGGCCGGCCGGTCGAACGTCAACCCCGGCGTGCCGTCCAATGCGAGCGTCATGGTGCTCGCAACACCATCGCTGTCGGTCGGCACAAGGATGTCGATCGGCGCGGTCTGCGCCGTTTCGTCGTCGTCGTCGCCCGTGTGATACAGGTACTCCTGGTAACCGCCGAAGTACTTCAGCGTCGCGCCGCCGAGATCCCAGGTGAAATCCAGATGGATGCGCTGGTGATCTTCGAGCGTGCCGACCACGGTGCGATTCGTGTCCGCCCGGTAGTTATCGGCGATCGCCGGATTCGTGCCCGTGTAGCCGAACGTCGGGTTGTAGTACAGGCCGCCGGTGTACGGCGTGGTGGTGTCGAAGGGCGAAATGGACGACAGCAGCGTGTTGCCGACGCCGTAGGTGTCGTCCCATTCGAACTTCGAGTAGCGCACGCGGGCCACGGCGTTCTCGCCGAGATCCATTTCGATCTGCCCCTCGACCATCCAGCGGTCGCTGGTGGCGCCGTCTTTGGCGGGGCCGACGTTCTTGATGAAGCCTTCGTCGCGCTTCTCCGAATACGCGCCGAACAGGTAGCGCAGGTTGTCGGTGATCGGGCCGCGGACCAGGCCATCCACGTGATAGAAGTTGTAGTTGCCGCCCTGCAGCCGCACCTCGCCCTCGAACTTGTCGGTCGGGCGCTTGGAGATCACGTTGATCGCGCCGCCGACGGAGTTGCGTCCGTACAGCGTGCCTTGCGGGCCGCGCAGAATTTCGGTGCGATCGATGAACAGCGGCGGCGTGGATGTGTCCGCCATCGAAGTCGAGAAGATGCCGTCGGAGTACAGCGCGACCGCCGGATCGGTGCCGACCGCATTGGTCAGGCGTCCGACGCCGCGGATCGCGAGGCGATCGTCGTTGCGGTACGCGACGCTCGGTGTGAAGCGGGCCAGATCTTCCACCGTGTTGACGCCGAGCAGAGTGCGCGTCTCGCTCGTGTAAGCAGATACGGCCACCGGCACGTCCTGCACGCTGACTTCACGTTTTTCGGCAGTGACGATCACTTCCTCGAGCACTGATGTCCGCGTTGATTCCTGCGCGGCGAGCGCTGCTGCGCCGCTCCCGAGGCTTAACGCACTGCCGATCGCGTACGACAGCAGCGTTCGCTGTTTCGACTTCAACATTTGCAACCCCCACTCGGGCCGAGCGATGAGAGCCCGAAACAATATTTGTGTGCAGAATCGACGATCGCTCTGCGGTCACGTTCGATGGTAAGAACTCCGGTGCGTAACAGCAATACACGAAATTGTCCCGCACGACGGAATCTGGAAGCTTCAGCGAAAACCTGAATGCCGGCAGGTGCCGGCGCGCGCGCCGCGGAGTCGATCGCGTCACGCATCGAAGTCGGCGTCACAGAGGTCTGCGAAATTTTCGCGACGCAGGCAGGTCTGTTCCTGCGCGCGACGCCAGCAGCGCTTGCTCGACATCATGTCGATACCCCCATTGCCCGCCCCACCGGCCAAGCGAATTCTTATGTCTACAGACCGGGCGAGTGCCTGGCACCCGGACCGATGGTAGAAAACTGGGTATGCACTGCACAAGTACCCTGAACCTTCCTTAACGATCGGATTAGGAAATCCAGTACGGATGCCACCCTGCGGGACCGCTGACCGTTCCGCGCGATGGCACAATTCGCCCCTTTCGTGCGCATTCGAGGACACGTTCGTGAAAGCAGAACTGCTGCAGCGGCTGAGCCGCGAGACCGAGCAACTGAAATCGCAGGGCCTGTTCAAGCCCGAACGGGTGCTGTCGTCGGCGCAGAGCTCCGTCGTCCGCGTGGGGGGCGGTGCAGAGGTCGTCAACCTTTGCGCGAACAACTACCTCGGACTCGCGAACGATCCTTCGGTGCGCGAAGCCGCGCAGCGCGCGCTCGACCGTTATGGCTATGGCATGGCGTCGGTGCGCTTCATCTGCGGCACGCAGGAAATCCACAAGGATCTCGAGGCGCGGCTGAGCCGCTTCCTCGGCACGCAGGACACGATCCTGTACTCGTCGTGCTTCGATGCGAACGGCGGTCTGTTCGAAACGCTGCTCGATGAGCAGGATGCCGTGATCAGCGATTCGCTGAACCACGCGAGCATCATCGACGGCGTGCGCTTGTGCAAAGCGCAGCGGCTGCGCTACGCCAACAACGATCTCGACGAACTGGAAGCGCGCCTGCAGGAAGCGAGCAAGTGCCGCGTCCGCCTGATCGCGACCGACGGCGTGTTCTCGATGGACGGCGTGATCGCGCGCCTGCAGGACGTCTGCGATCTGGCCGACCGCTACGACGCGCTGGTCATGGTCGACGATTCGCACGCGACCGGTTTCGTCGGCGCGCGCGGCCGCGGCACGCACGAGCTGCGCGGCGTGATGGATCGCGTCGACATTCTGACCGGCACGCTCGGCAAGGCGCTTGGCGGCGCGAGCGGCGGTTACACGTCAGGTCGCAAGGAGATCATCGCCTGGTTGCGACAACGCTCGCGGCCGTACCTGTTCTCGAACAGCATTCCGCCGTTCATCGCGGCGGCGACCCTGCGCGTGCTCGACATGCTGGAGGCGGACACTCTTTTGCGCCCGCGGCTGTGGGACAACGCCGCCTATTTCCGTAAAGGCATGGCCGCGGCCGGCTTCAATCTCGTCCCGGGCGAGCATCCGATCATCCCGGTGATGCTCGGCGACGCCAAGGTTGCTTCTGAATTCGCGCGCCTGCTGCTCGATGAGGGTGTCTACGTCATCGGCTTCTCATTTCCGGTCGTGCCCCAGGGCAAGGCGCGGATCCGCACGCAGATGTCGGCCGCGCACACGCGCGAGCAGCTCGACCGCGCGGTCGCCGCGTTCAGCAAGGTCGGCAAAGCGCTGGGCGTAGTCTAAAATCGCGCCCCTATGCACGCACTCGTCAAAGCACGCTCCGCCCCCGGCATCGATCTGCAGGAGATCGCCAAACCGGCGCCCGGCCCCAACGACATCCTGATCCGCGTCAAGCGCGCCGCCATCTGCGGCACCGACATGCACATCTTCAACTGGGATGCGTGGGCGCAGAAGACCATCCCGGTGCCGATGGCCGTCGGCCACGAGTATTGCGGCGAGGTCGTGGAAGTCGGCAGCGAGGTTTCCGGCTTCAAGGTCGGCGATCGCGTCTCCGGCGAAGGACACATCACCTGCGGCTACTGCCGCAATTGCCGCGCCGGCCGGCGTCACCTGTGCCGCAACACCGTGGGCGTCGGCGTGAATCGCCCCGGCGCGTTCGCCGAATACGTCGTCATTCCCGCCTTCAACGCGTTCAAGCTGCCGGATGCGATCGACGACGAGATCGCCGCGATCCTCGATCCGCTCGGCAATGCAGTCCACACGGCGCTGGCGTTCGATGTCGTCGGCGAAGACGTGCTGATCACCGGCGCAGGTCCGATCGGCATCATGGCGGCGGCGATCGTGCGCTTCATCGGCGCGCGCAACGTCGTGATCACGGACGTGAACGACTACCGGCTGGACCTCGCGCGCAAGATGGGCGCGACGCTCGCGCTCAACGTGACGCGCGACAAGCTCGAAGACGCGATGAAGCAGCTTGGCATGCAGGAGGGCTTCGACGTCGGACTGGAAATGTCAGGCAACGCCGCCGCGCTGCGCGACATGCTGCGCACGATGCATCACGGCGGCAGCATCGCGATGCTCGGCATCCCGCCGGCGGAAGTCGCGATCGATTGGAACGAGGTGATCCTGAAGGGCCTGACGATCAAGGGCATCTACGGCCGGCAGATGTTCGAGACGTGGTACAAGATGGCCGCGCTGCTGCAGAGCGGCCTGAACATCCGGCCCGTCATCACGCACCGCCTGCCCTACACGCAGTACCAGCACGCCTTCGAGATCATGGGCAAAGGGCAGTCGGGCAAGGTCGTGATGGATTGGGAGAAGAAGTAGGTCTCAGTTCACCGCGCAGGGGCAGTAGTAGTACACCTGCTTCGGGTCCGTGAACCGCGACAGCCGCGCGAGCTCTTCTTCCAGCGGCGCGAACCAGCGCTTGGCTCCGTCGATCAGCTGACGCTCCGGCGCCACCGCGCGCCCGAAACGCGCCGCCAATGCCTGCGACTGCAACGCGATCGCTTCGCGCCAGCCGAGCGGCGGCTCGATGTACTCCACCTTGTAGTCATCGCCGAGCTTGGCCAGTTTCGCCGCAGCGTTCAGCGCGTCCTTGTACGAGCCCAGGTGATCCACGAGTCCGCGCTGGCTGGCATCGCTGCCGGCCCAGACGCGGCCCTGCGCGACGGCGTCGATATCGTCGAACGATTTCTTGCGCGCTGTCGCGACGTTGTCGACGAACACGCTGTACGCGTGCTCGACCGACGTCTGCAGGATTTCTTTCGCCTGATCGTGCAGCGTGCGATCCAGCCGCAGCGAGTCCGCCAGCGGGGTCGTGCCGACGCCGTCGATCGTGATGCCGAACTTGCCGAGCGTGCGCTCCACCGTCGGGAACACTGCGAACACGCCGATCGAGCCGGTCAGGGTCGCCGGGCTCGCCCAGATCTCGTTCGCATCCATTGCAATGTAGTAGCCGCCGGATGCCGCGACGCTGCTCATCGAAGCAACGACCGGCTTGCCGGCGTCGCGCAGTGCGTCGATCTCGCGGCGAATCACTTCGGAAGCGAACATGCTGCCGCCGGGGCTGTCGATGCGCAGCACGACCGCCTTGATCGCGTCGTTGTGGAGCGCATCGCGCAGCAAGCGCACCAGCGAATCCGAGCCGACCGTGCCGGGAGGCTGCTCGCCGTCGAGAATCTCGCCGGACGCGACGACCACGCCGATGCGGTCGCCGTCGAGGTGCAGCGCGCGCGTCGGGCGGACGGCGGCGAGATAGTTCCAGTGCGGGATGCCGCGATACGTGTGCTCTTTCTCGTCTTCGCCCACGATCGCCTTCAGCTCGTCCTCGAACTCGCGGCGCGACTTGAGATCCGTGACCAGCTTCTTGTCGAGCGCGACCGCGGCGAGATCCCCGCGCTGCTCCTTGGCCGATGCGGCGAAGTTGTTCGCGTAGTCGGCGATGGCCGTCGGCTCGAGCTTGCGCGCCTTGACGACGCCCGCCTGGTATTGCGCCCACAGCGCATTCAGCCACCCGAGGCTCTCTTCTTCTTCCTGCTCGGACATGTCGCTGCGGCTGAACTGGTCGGTGTACGACTTGAACTTGCCGGCGCGGAACACGTTGACGTCGACCTGCAGCTTGTCGATCACGCCCTTCAGGAACGTGCGGTAATAGCCGAAGCCGTCGATCAGCACGAGACCCTGCGGATCGAGATACACCTCGTCCGCCTGCGCCGCGAGGTAGTACTGCGCCTGGTCGTAGCCTTCGCCGAACGCAATCACTTTCTTGCCGCTGGTGCGGAAATCGCGGACCGCCGCGGACACTTCCTCCAGCTTCGCGACACCACCGCCGGACATGTGGCCGAGATCGAGCACCAGCACTTCGATGCGCTTGTCGGTCTTCGCCGCTTCGATTGCGTCGGTGAGATCGCGCACCAGCGTTTCGGCGCGCTGCTGGCCGTACAGCTCGGCAATCGCGCGATCGAACGGATCGCCGGCGAGTTGCTCGACCAGCGTGCCCTGCGGCGCGATCACGAGCGCCGCCTTGTGCGGCACGATCGGAATGCTCGGCGACAGCGCTGCGAAGATCAGCAGGAACGTCACCAGCAGCACGACGAGGTGCATGACCTTGCGCAGCGCGTCCAGCGCGCGCCACACGAAGGTGAAGAAATTGACGATGGGTTTCATGGCGTGGCGTAAGTAATGCGGTAGATCGCGTCGGAGGTGTCGTCGGAGACCAGCATCGAGCCGTCCTCGAGCATCAGCAGATCGACCGGGCGGCCGAACACGTCGTCGCCGCGGTTGAAGCCGGTCGCGAACGGCTCGTACTTGACGGCCTTGTTGCCGTCCAGCTTCACGTGCGTGATGCGGTAGCCGTTCTTCTCTTTGCGGTTCCACGAGCCGTGCTCGGCGATGAATACGTCGCCGCGGTAGCCTTCCGGGAATTTGCTGCCGGTGTAGAACTTCACGCCGAGCGGCGCGACGTGCGCGCCGAGCGCCTGCACCGGCGGCGTCATCTTGCTGCACTCGCCGAGCTTGGCGAGCTGCGGATCCGGATCCTTGATGCCGTTACCGTGGCAATACGGGAAGCCGAAATCGAGCCCGGCGCGCGGCGCGACGTTCAGCTCGCACGGCGGTGAGTCTTCGCCGAGCCAGTCGCGGCCGTTGTCGGTGAACCAGAGCTGCTTCGTGACCGGATGCCAGGTGAAGCCGACGGTGTTGCGGATGCCGCGCGCGAACACTTCCTGGCCGGAGCCGTCGGCGTTCATGCGCGTGATCACGCCGTACTTCGGCTCGTTGCACACGTTGCACGGCGCGCCGATCGGGAAGTAGAGCTTGCCGTCGGGACCGAACGCGATGTAGCGCCAGCCGTGATGACCGTCTTTCGGAAAATCATCGCGCACCACTTTCGGTTGCGGCGGATTGTCGAGTGCGTTCTCGATGTCGTCGTAGCGCAGCAGCCGGTTGATCTCGGCGACGTACAGCGCACCGTCGCGGAATGCGACGCCGTTCGGCGTGTTGAGATTGCTGGCGATGACGTGAACGGCCGGCGTGCCCGCGCCCGGAGTGCCAGTGACCGCGTAAACCTTGCCGCCGCGGGCGCGTGTGCCGACGAACAGCGTGCCGCGCTGACCGAGCGCAATGGAGCGCGCGCCGGGGACCTGATCGGTGTAGAGCTCGATCTTGAAGCCCGTCGGCAGACGGACGTTCTGGAGAACTTTGTCGGTTTTAGGGTTGGCGCTCGCAGCAGTCGCGGCGAGCGTCAACACCATGCAAAGCAATCCGTGAGTCACGCGCATTGAGAATTCCTCCGCGCGTGCAGTGTACCTTGAGGTCGGGCTGGGGCCCGACGCCCGTTACACCTTTTCTTCGATGCGCGCCGCTTTGCCGGTCAGGTCGCGCAGGTAGTAGAGCTTGGCGCGGCGCACGTTGCCGCGGCGCTTGACGGTGATCGCACCGATCGACGGGCTGTACGTCTGGAACACGCGCTCGACGCCTTCGCCGTGGGAAATCTTGCGCACCGTGAAGGACGAGTTGAAGCCGCGGTTGCGGCGCGCGATGACGATGCCCTCGTAGGCCTGCACGCGCTCGCGGTCGCCTTCCTTCACTTTCACTTCGACGACGACGGTGTCGCCGGGCGAGAAGTCCGGAATCTTCTTGTCGAGGCCTTCGCTCTCGAGTTGGGCAATGATGTTGCTCATGTTGCTAACCTGTTCCATTCAGCCCTTCGGGCATTCAGTCTTGAATTCATCCAGCAGACGCCGCTCTTCAGCGCCGAGCGTCAGCTTCTCGATCAGCTCCGGCCGCCGCAGCCACGTTCGGCCCAGCGCCTGCTTCGTCCGCCAGCGCCGGATCGCAGCGTGGTTACCGCTCGCGAGCACTTCCGGCACTGCACGTCCTTCGAACACTTCCGGGCGCGTGTAGTGCGGCCAGTCCAGCAGCCCGGTCGCGAACGAATCCTGCAAAGCCGATTCGTCGTCGCCGAGCACGCCGGGCAGCAAGCGCACCACGGCATCGATCAACACCAGCGCCGGCAACTCGCCGCCCGAGAGCACGTAGTCGCCGATCGACACGCTCGCATCGATCTCCGACTCGATCAGTCGCTCATCGACGCCTTCGTAGCGGCCCGCGAGCAACATCAAACCCGGCAACTGCGCCAGCTCGCTTGCCAGCGCGTGCGTCAGTCGCTCGCCGTCCGCGGCCAGGTAGATGCTGCGGCTCCCCGCCGGTAATCGCGCCTTCGCCGCACGAATCGCCGTGCGCGCCGGCTCGACCTTCAACACCATTCCCGGCCCGCCGCCGTACGGTCGATCGTCGACCGTGCGATGGACGTCCGTCGCAAACTCGCGCGGCGTCGTCGCCTCGACGGCGACCCGGCCCGCTTCGATCGCTCGGCCCAGCACACCGACGCGCACTGCCTGCGCGACGAACTCCGGGAACAGCGTCACCACTTCGATGCGCATGTCCGCTCGCGTTCAGTTCAGGACCAGTCGGCGGCCCAGTCGAACACGACCCGCCCGGCGTCGAGATCGACCTTCACGATCCGCTCTGCGACGAAGGGCACCCAGTGCTGCCGCTCGCCGCGGATCACGACCACCGGCCCCGCCGGCGTCGTCCGGAATTCCTCGATGCGCCCGAGCGGCTGATCGTCGCGTCCGAACGCGGTCAGTCCCTCGAGATCGCTCCAGTAGTACTCGCCGGGCGCCGGCTCGGGCAGCTCCTCGCGCCCGACTGCAATCTCCGATCCCGTCACGAGACGCGCTTCTTCCGGCGTGGCGACGCCGGCCAGCTTGGCGAGCACGCCCTTCGCCGTCACCTTGCCGTCTTCGACTTCGACCTCGCGCCACTGACCTGCCCGTCCGAGCTGCCAGCGGCCGTATTCGAGAATGTTGCCGGGCGGATCCGTGAACGACTGGATCCTGACCCAGCCCTGGACTCCGAACGCTGCGCCTACCTGGCCGAGAACGACCCGCCGGTACACGTTTGCGCTTGGGCTACATCAGGCCGCGACGGCCTGCTTGCGATGCTTCTTGACCAGCTCCGCAACGCGCTCGGACGGCTTGGCGCCCTTGCCGACCCAGAAATCGATGCGGTCCAGGTTCAGCTCGAGCCGCTTCTGCTTGCCGGCCGGGATGGGATTGAAATAGCCCACCTGCTCCAGGGTTGTGCCGCCCTGGCGGATACGGCTGTCCGTGACGACGACGTGGTAGAAGGGCTGCTTCTTCGCCCCGCGGCGGGTGAGCCGGATCGTGACCATGCTGCAAAAGCCTCTGAAAAGCGGTTTCGAGCCGGGAGGTCCCTCCCGGTAAAAGGGCGCGAATGTTACCCGAGGCAAAGGGTTATAGCTACAAGAACGGGGCCATTTAACCGGGCGGGAAGCGGCCGCCGCCGAAGGCCCCCATCAGGCGCCGCAGCCCGCCGCCCTTCGACATGGCCTTCATCATCTTCTGCATCTGCAGGTAATTCTTCAGCAGCCGGTTGACCTCCGAGACATGAACCCCCGATCCGGCGGCGATCCGGCGTTTGCGCGAGGCATCGATGGTCTTCGGATAGCGCCGCTCGCCCGGTGTCATCGAACGGATGACAGCGATCTGGCGCTTGATCTCTTTGTCATTGGTCTGGGGCGCCTGGGCCGCCTTGCCCGCCAGCTGCGCCGGCAGCTTGTCCACGAGCGCGCTGAGGCCGCCCATCTTCTCGACCTGCTGCAACTGCTCGTGCAGGTCCTCCAGGTCGAAGTCCTTGCCCTTCTTCAGCTTGCGGGCCAGCTTCTCGGCCTGCTCGCGATCGACCGTCCTGGTGACGTTCTCGACCAGCGCCAGCACGTCGCCCATGCCGAGGATGCGCGAGGCGACGCGCTCGGCCTGGAACACTTCGAGCGCTTCGGTCTTCTCGCCGGTGCCCATGAACAGGATCGGCTTGCCCGTGATCTGCCGCACCGAAAGCGCCGCGCCGCCGCGCGCATCGCCGTCGGTCTTGGTCAGGACCACGCCGGTCAGATTCAGCGCCTCACCGAATGCGCGCGCGGCGTTGACCGCGTCCTGGCCGGCCATGCTGTCCACGACGAACAGCGTTTCGGTCGGCGTGACCGCGGCGCTGATGTCGCGGATCTCGACCATCATTTCGTCGTCGACGTGCAGGCGGCCCGCCGTGTCGACGATCAGCACGTCGAACAGCGAGCGCCGCGCCTCTTCGAGCGCTTCGCGCGCCAGCGAGACCGCCGGCTTCTTCGGATCGGACGGATAGAAGCCGATGTCCAGCTGCGTCGCCAGACGCTCCAGCTGCAGGATGGCGGCGGGGCGATAGACGTCGGTGCTGGCGAGCAGCACCTTCTTGCGCTCGCTCTCCTTCAGCCACTTCGCGAGCTTCGCCGCCGAGGTCGTCTTGCCGGCGCCCTGCAGGCCGGCCAGCAGGATCACTACGGGCGGCTGCGCGCGCAGGTTGAGCGGCCGCACGCCCTCGCCCATCAGCGCGATCAGCTCGTCGTTGATGATGCGGACCAGCGTCTGGCCGGGCGTCAGGCTCTTGTCGAGCTCCTGGCCGACGACCTTGCCGCGCACCGCGTCGATGAATGTCTTGACGACCGGCAGCGCGACGTCGGCCTCGAGCAGCGCCATGCGCACCTGGCGCAGCGTCTCCGAGATGTTCTCGTCGGTCAGGCGCCCGCGGCCGCGCAGGCTTTCGATGACGCCCTGCAGGCGCTCGGTCAGTTTGTCGAACATGGGTGGAAGTCGGGGGCGGTTGGCTTAAGCGGTAGCGGCTAGTTTAGAGTACCCCATCGCCGGCCACCTCATCCGCCCCACCGACTCTCGTGCTCTCCGTCGTCGTTCTTGCGTGCTATCTGGCGTGCGCCGCGTGGCTCGCGTCCAGCGTCTATCGCGCCGGCGAGCATGCCGCCCTCGGCCGTCGCGTCGCGGGCCTCGCCCTCGGCGTCATCGCGCTGGTGCTGCACGCGATCCTGCTGTGGCGCGGACTGTTCTCGCGGCCGGTCCTGTCATTCACCATCGCCGAAACCGCTTCGCTGATCGGCTGGCCGATCGGCCTGATCGCAATCGCCGGGTCGTGGCTGCGGCCCCGCTTCGCGGGAATCGGGGCGGTGCTCACCGTCATCGCCGGCGTCGTCGCCGGCACGACCGATGAAGGCGTCGCTGCTTACGCACTGGAGCGGCCCAACTGGGAGATCGGCGCGCACATCGTGCTGTCCACCCTTGCGTATGCATTGCTCACGATCTCCGTCGCGCTGACGATCGCACTGCGCATGCTCGATGCGCGTTTGCGCAGCCGCCGTCCTCTCGGTTGGCTGACGGCGCTGCCGTCCGTCGAAGCGCTCGAGTCCGCCGCGTTCCAGGCGCTCGCCGCCGGATTCGCGGTGCTGACGCTCGCGCTGTTCAGCGGCTTCGTGTTCGTCGACAACCTGTTCGCGCAGCACCTCGTTCACAAGACAGTGCTGTCGTGTATCGCGTGGGTCATGTTTGCCGTGCTGCTGTTCGGCCGCTGGCGCTTCGGCTGGCGCGGCCGCAGGGCCGCGAACTGGGCGCTGAGCGGATTTGCACTGCTCGGGCTGGCGTACTTCGGCTCGAAGATCGTGCTCGAATCTATCCTCGGCCGGCACTGGGGCTAGCGCTCGCAGATAGGGCCGTGTACTTCCTCACGCTGTCAGCATCGACTCTGTTCGCAATCGCCATCGCGACCGCGCTGTGCGGCGCGTTCGCCGGCTACATGCTTGGCGCGCGCCGTAGCCGCATGCGTCCTGCGCAACGGCCGATCGCTCCGAGCGATGAGCCCGCGACTGCGACCGACCGCTCGCAGCTGGCCGACAAGATGCTCGGGCTCGACGCGATCAGCGTCGAGGACATCATGATCCCGCGCGGGGAGATCGCATTCGTCGACGTCAGCGACGACTGGGACACGATCCTCGACGTGCTGCGCTCCACGCCGCACACGCGGCTGCCGGTCTGCCAGGGCAACCTCGACAACATCGTCGGCATCCTGCACATGAAGAAGGTCGCGCGGGCCGTCGTGAGCGGCGATTTCGATCGCGATCAGCTGCTGGAGCTGGCGCGCGAGCGCGAAGCGTATTTCGTGCCCGAAGGCACGACGCTCGACGTCCAGCTGCTGAACTTCAAGCGCGACCGCCGCCGCATCGCGCTGGTCGTGGACGAATATGGCGACATCCAGGGGCTGGTCACGCTCGAGGACATCCTCGAGGAAGTGGTCGGCGAGTTCACCAGCGCGCCCGCGACGCTGCACAAGGACATTCACCGCGACCCCGACGGCAGCTACGTCGTGAACGGCTCGATCAACGCACGGGTGCTGAATCGGACGCTCGGCTGGAACCTGCCGACCGACGGTCCGCGCACGCTCAACGGATTGATCGTCGAGTATCTGGAGACGCTGCCGCAGGCGGGCACGATGCTGCGCCTCGGCGATCTGACGATCGAGATCCTGCAGACGGTCGACAACAGCGTGAAGACTGCGCGCATCCGGCCGGCGCCCGCGGTGACGCTCGACGAGCGCTCAAAAGGCGTTGCGTAACGCGTCGGCGAGCCGCTCGACGCCGATCACCTGCAGTCCTTCGATCGCGCGCCGCGGCTTGTTCGCCTCCGGCACGATCGCGCGCTCGAAGCCGTGCTTGGCCGCCTCGCGCAGTCGCTCCTCGCCGTAGGGCACCGGACGGATTTCTCCTGCCAGCCCGAGCTCGCCGAAACACACCAGGCGCCCGGCAAGCGGCTCGTCACGCGCGCTCGACACAGTCGCGAGCACGGCGGGCAGATCGGCGGCCGTTTCCGAA
>DATEKT010000105.1:0-13222 GCA_035277305.1 Steroidobacteraceae bacterium
TGACACCGGACTGAGTCAGCAGATTGAACGCGAGGTACTCGGTTTCCGTCGGTGCATCGCCAACCGGAGCACTGACGAGGATCAGAAACGCAGTCTCCGGCCTGCGCACAGCCGCCATCGGCGCGGCCCAGGCGCCTTCGCTGATCGCCCAGAATCCAATGTGCGCGCCATCGATGTCATCACGCGCTTTCAGTGCGTCGAACGCTGCGACGGCTTCGTCCGTTCTCTCCACGAGCGGCGTTCTGATCCGATAGTGACCTTCGCTGCACCCGCTGCTTGCCTTGTCCCTGACTGCAGTCGCGAACCCTGCGCGCCGGAAGGCCGCGCGTAGCTCGTCGTAGGAACTGTTGTAACCTCCGTCGCCGTCCATGACGTTAGTCGATCCGGAGCCGTGCAGGATCAGAATCAGCGGATGCTTGCCGGCGGTCGGCGGCTTGTCGAGGAAGCCGCGGAGCGTATTCTCGCCGCTGTGAAATTCGATCGGCACTGTGCCGGCGGGGGCGGTGCAGGACTGCTTGGCCTGCGCAGCACCAACGCTGGTCAGCAGCGCGAGGATCAGCAAGGATCGCTGCAGCGCTCTACCTGGAAATTCCACGATTGGCTCCGGGCGTCAGTTCGCTTTCCAATGCTGTTCGAGGAGCGTGTGTTCCTCGGTCGCTTCCAGTGCGGGGTTGCCGCCGAGGCGATCCACTATGTCGTCGAGCAACTCGCTCGCGCCGGCGCGCTCACCGGGGTCGGCCGTGCCGTCCCATGCAACGACTTGCCATTGCCCATCGGTACGACAAGCGACGCCTTCCGCCACCCCGCTTGCGTCGCGCGCACCTAACGTGCGGCAGTAGCGACCGTCGTCCGCTACAAACGTGAGAATGATCTGCACCGAATGATCGCCCGCGAAGGCAGCCTTGCCGCTCTCGCTGCTCTCCAGCGTCTCGAGCAACAACTCATTGGACGATGCGCCGCTCAGCGATGTCGACACTGGCGTCACGGGCGCGACGACAGGAACGACCTTGGGTTGCCGCGCTCGTGTGCTTGCAAGTCCGATGACGAGACCGCCGATGCCCGCCGCCAGCGCGACGATCGTGACGCCCCACCACGGCGGCCGTGACACTCGCGGCGCCGCCTTGTCATCGAGGTCCATGGAAAGATTATTGCCCCGCCCCGGATCTTTCTCCAGTGGAGTCAGCGTCGCATGTCTTCGCGGCCTTGACGACTTGTCCAGCGGACATCGTCAGGCGCGGACTCACCGAACATCCCGCCAGCTGCAGCAACTCAGCCGTCCAGCGGTTGCACATCCGAAACAGGTGAAACTTGCCACGCGCGCGATAGAAGCGTGCCTCGCCGCCAGCTGTCCGGTATGTCTTTCCTGTCGCGGTGATGGGCTGCTCGAACGAAGTATCGAGCGATGACGCAATCGCCTTCAGCTCCGAACTCGTGACGTGCACCGCGACTGCTTCGAAGTCACCTGCTCCTGGCGGAGGCGCGGCTTGCAGCGGCACGACTTCCATCACCGTCGAAGACGGCCAGAGAACCGCAGCGAGCGCCATGCCTGCACCGGGCTCGTCCGCTTGATAGAAGTCGGCGTCGCCCCAGCCGAATTCGAGATAGCGCGTATCGTGGAAAGTCGTCAGCAGCGGCCAGTCGCGCTGCGGCCAATCCGCCGCAGCCAACGCGACGCCGCTGTGCCAGCCGCGACGTACGACGTAAACAACCTGCGAGCGCTCTGAGTCTGCAACGGTTCGTTCGCCGGAGCAGCCGGTGAGCGCAAGACATGCGATCGGCAGGCAGATTGCAGCGCGCATGAGATCAGCAGTACGTACTGTCGAAATTCGACTGGGTTCCCGAACGCCGCCAGACAACAGCGCGTAACCGTCGCTGGTGTCGATCAAATCGCTTCGAAGGCGTTGCCGCTCACCGCGCGATGTCCGCACCACGGACAGACGCTTGCGGACTTGAGAATGCGGCGGTTACAGCGTGAGCAGTCCATCGCGCTGCCTTGTCGACCCATCCTGCCATCGAGCTTGCCGTCGGCGAGATCCACCTGCTCGATGTAGCGCTTCAGGTCTTCATCGGTCAGGCCGTTGCGCGCCTTCAGCAGCTGCCACAGGGCGGCAGTGACCAGCTTCATACGCTCGTAGCGCAGCTCCAACTCACGCACTCGCTGTGACGTGTCGCCGAGGCGACGGCGGTTGACATCCTCCTGATGGGGCTGTTCCGGCTCTTCTACGCGAGGAGGCTCCACGCCGAACAGATCGAGCAGATCGAGCGGGTCGAGCACGTTCAGTCTCCTTGACGAAGTACACTGCACGCCAATGAACGACGACAGGATACCCGATATTCGCGACGGCTTGACGCGCGAGCAGCGAGTCGTGCTCCACGTGCTGCATCAGCTGCAGCAGGAACGCGGCGATGCGAACGTCCCGACGCCGATGCTGTGGGGACGCGTTTGCGAGTATTTCTACATAAGCCCGGAAGCGCTCTCGGCAATGCTCGCGCAGCTCGGCGCACGACGTTAGCCGCGCAATCGCTCCAACACGCGCTCGAGATTGCCGCGCGCGATGGCTTCGCGATCCTGGAACACAGCAGTCTGAAAAATCCGCTCACGCTGCAGAAAGCCTTGCAGCACTGAAGCTCTCGCAAACTTGTACGCCTGCTCCGGCACCCATTCGTATTCCACGCGGATCGCACGATCGTATTCGTCGAAAGTTGCTTCGTCGGCGCCGAGGATTGAGAGGTCGATATCGAGGAGCAGCGCTTCATCCGCGGTTGCGGCCTGGGTCGCGTGCACCGTTGCCATGATCAGCTTGCGCACGCGAGCGATCTCGTCCTCTGGGCGTTGCAGCTCCTGCATCACCCCGCAAGCCCAATCGGCAGAGCGTGCTTCATTGTCGTTGCGACGCGGATCGTAGATCGCGTCGTGAAAGAGCAGCGCCCAGCGCACCTCGTTCAGGTGCGCAACATGCGATTCGAATCGCGCCAGCTCACCCAGGCATGAGTCGATGTGCTGAGTAGTGTGGTAACGGCGGTGCGGCTCTGAGTAGGCTGCAGCCAGCCCGGAGGCGATTCGCTCCTCGACGTGCTGTCCGTGCCAATCCAGTAGTACCGAATGCAATACGCTGTTCATGATGCGCCGCTCACTTTCCCCCGCTTTTCTCTCCCGGCACCGACATGGAACCCGAAAGTCATATTGCCCGCTACGACCGTGCGGCGCATAGTGCCAGCGCGTTCCGCTGCTGGGGTATCAGATGCGAACGTCCAGCGCATTCCTGCCGGCGATTCTCGCCGCACTGCCGATGGCGGTCTCGGCCGAACCGAATCTCGAAGGCATCTGGACCAACCGGAACAGCACTCCCCTCGTTCGTCCGCCGGGTTACACGCGGCCGATCATTTCTGACGTCGAAGCGCAGGAGCTCGACTCGCAGCGGCTCGCGCGCGAGGAAGACGCCGGGCCCAACGACCCGCCGGAAACCAATGACGAGCGCCGCATCGAGCGTGTCGGCGGCACGTTGCGCAGCTCCCTTATCACCGATCCGCCGGACGGTCAGCTGCCGACGACCGAAGCAAGCCGTCAGCGCATCGAGAAGTTTCGAGCGGGGATTCGCACTGTCATGGATGGGCCGGAGCAGCGGCCACTGCCCGAGCGCTGTATCGGCACGCTCGCCTCGCTCCCGCCGATGCTGTCCATCCCTGTGAGCAACATGCACCAGATCGTTCAGACGGCGGACGCCATCGTGCTGTTCACTGAGCCGCTGCACGATGCGCGCATCATCCGGATGAATGCGCAGCATGCGCACCACGCAATCACCTCGTGGCTCGGCGACTCGATCGGCTGGTGGGAGGGCGACACGCTCGTGGTCGAGACCAAGTTCTTCACGCCGAACGACTGGGTGCGCACATCGCCTACCGGCGACTACCTCCACGCACCGTAGTCATCGAAAAATTCACGCGCGTCGCGCGCGGGGAGCTGATCTACCGCTTCACGGTCGAAGACGCCACCCTGTACACGCGTCCGTGGAGTGGCGAAGCACACCTGACGCTCACAGATGAACCGCTGATCGAGTTCGCGTGCCACGAGGGTAACTACTCGCTGCGCTTCATCCTCGAGGCAGCGCGGGCACTGGAAGCCCAGGCGGAACCGGCCAAGGCGGCGGAACGTTCCCAGCCGTAATGGATGAACTGCTGAACGGGCTGCAATGGCCCGCGATGATCGTGACATTGGCGGCCGCGTGGCTGGTCGCATCCCGCTCGAGCCGCAAGCGCACCGTCGGGTTCTGGTGCTTCATCGCGAGCAACATCCTGTGGATCGTATGGGGCCTGCACGATCACGCGTACGCGCTCATCGGCCTGCAGGTGGGCTTGTTCGCGCTGAACCTGCGTGGCGTGAAGAAGAACGATCCCGAGCTGAACTGACTCAGCGCAGCTGGCTGTCCTTGCTGCCGCGGCGGTTGTAGCCGCTGAACTGATCGTCTTCCTTGTCAGCAGCTTCCTGGCACGTGACGCACAGGCGCACGCCCGGAATAGCGTTGCGACGCGCCTCGGGAATAGGCGCGTCGCATTCCGCACAATGCGTCAGCCCGGGACCCGTGGCCAGGCGGCTCTGCGCCCGGCTCACGCCGTCCTTCACTGTCGCGTCGATCTGATCCTGTACTGCGCCGTCGCCGGCCCAACCTGTAGCCATGGCGACATATTAGACTATTCCGGCAAAACGACGCCCGAGCCGCCCATTTCCTTCGGAAAGTCCTTCATCTTGGGCTTGCCGTCCTTGATGCGCAGCACGCTGTCCTCGTAGTTGACGTGCACCGCCGCCTCGAATTTCAGCTCGGGGAGCATGGCCGCATAGACGTCCACGAGCTTCAACGGCGGATGATCGGTGAACAGGTGGCCGCCGCACTTCGTGCACCACTTGCGGTAGCTGACCGGCGTCTTGTTGTAGGTACCGATGCTGGTGGCGCCTTTGGTGACGCGCAGCGCCTGCGGGTTCCACAACGTGAAAGCGTTGACAGGTCCCGCGGACCAGTGGCGGCAGGACTCGCAATGGCAGTAGCCCATCGCAGCCGGCGCGCCGGTGACTTCGAACTCGACCTCGCCGCAGAAGCAGCGGCCGGTGTAACGTGCATTCGTCATGATCTCTATCACTCCTCCAGAATCGGGTCGCAAGACCTGCCAATTAGCGCAAAGTGTACCGGCACCGGCCGGCCATCCGAATGACCCGGCGTCCGGCGCAATTGCCCGGGCGTCCGCCGATCCAACTGACAGCGGGCAATGTGACTATGTTCCCGCGCGGCGTGCCCACGTTCTATCGAGCCGAGCCAGGCGCGGCAAGCCTGGCCTGAAGCCGTATCGCCGGTCTGACGAAAGTCACTTGCGCCGCGGGAGAACTGCATGACTCGCGTCCATGTATTCCCTTGCATCGTCGCGATGACGGTGTCGTTCGCTTCGATCGTGCTCGGCGCCGAAGACTCGTTCACGCCACGCCTGCAGACGCCGCGCGTCGCTCCGCTCGCCAAGGAGCAACGCTCGCCGGCACAGCAGGAAATGCTCGCGTCACGTCCCGACTACAACGTCTACAAGACGCTCGCGCATCACGTGGATCTCTACAATCGCTGGAGTCCGCTCGGACGCTTCGTCATGACCGAGTCGAGCCTGCCGGCGCGCGAGCGCGAGATCGTGATGCTGCGCATGGGCTGGCTGTGCCAATCCGAGTACGAGTGGGCGCAGCACGCGCGCATCGCGAAGGCGCAAGCCGGCGTCACGAGCGAGGAAATTCATCGCATCGCCGAGGGTGCAGCCGCGGCGGGCTGGTCGGAGTTCGACCGCACGCTGCTGCGGATGGTCGACGAGCTGCGCTACGAGGCCATGATCAGCGACGGTACCTGGCAGGCGCTGCGCGCGAAGTATTCGGTTCAGCAGGTAATGGAAGCGATTTACACCGCTTCGCAATACCAGCTGGTCTCGATGGCGCTGAACACGCTCGGCGTGCAGCTCGATCCGGGCCTGGAAGAGCGCTTCCCGAAAGGCGTGCCGCTGCCGCCGCTCGCAACGATGCCGCGGTCGCAGCGACCGGAGCAACCCCGCGTGCCGCCGCTGCATCCAAAGGATTGGACGGACGAACAACGCAAACTCGTCACTGCGCACACCGACACGACCCAGCCCGTGCTCAACCTCTATGCCACGATGCTCAATGACCCGGCGCTGTACGGCCCCCGGCTCAAATTCGGCAGCTACCTGCAACGCGACTCGCTGCTGCCGCCCAAGACGCGCGAGCTGGTGATCATGCGTACTGCGTGGCTGACGCGCACGGAGTATGAATGGGGTCATCACGTCGAATCCGCCCAGAAGGCCGGCTTGTCCGACGCTGAAATCCAGCGCATCGCGGCGGGTCCCGAAGCGCCGGGCTGGAATGAAGAGCACGCTGCTGTGCTGCGCGCCGTCGACGAGTTGCGGCGCGAGGCGTTCGTGAGCGACCGGACGTGGAAGACATTGAAGAAGTACTACGACACCAAGAAGCTGATCGAGGTCATCTACACGAGCGGCGGCTACACGATGACAGCGCTCGCGATCAACAGCCTCGGCATCCAGCTCGAACCGGGTTACCCGTCGATTCCCAAACAATGAAGCTCAACGCAGTCGTACTGCTCGCCGTCACTTTCGCCCTCTGCTCGACCGCGTACGCCCAGGAAGGCATGCGCAAGGGTGAATGGCGCTACTGGGGCGGCGACGCAGGCTCGACGCGCTACTCCGCGCTCGATCAGATCAACGCAACGAATGCGCGCGAGCTGCAGATCGCGTGGCGCTGGCAATCGCTGCCCGGCGACGGCGAGCCCGGCGTCGAAACCTGGGAAAAGGACTCGTGGGCGTACACCGGCAACACCGGCGTGTGGTCCATGATGAGCGCGGATCCCGAGCTCGGCTTTGTCTACCTGCAGCGCCGCCTGTCGCGCAACCGGATACGCCCGTGATCCGCAGTGGCCGGCAGATCTTCGCGAGCCATTGCGCGATTTGCCACGGCCGCGGCGGCGAAGGTGTCGCGGGCGGACCGCCGGCGTTGACGTCAGTGCGGGACGAAGCAAAAGTCCAGCAGATGGTGACGAAGGGCGGCGTGCAGATGCCTGCGATGCAGTCGGTGCTGACCGAGCAGCAGATTCACGAAGTCAGCGAGTTCGTCGCGGCAGGGTTGCCTCCCGAACCGAAGCAGCAGCCGTGACACCTAACGAAGAATACAACCGCCGGTTGAAAGAGCGGGAAGCGCAGGTCGCCGCGCGCGATCTCACCGCTGCGCGGATCTCGAACGTGCGCATCGGCCTCGCGATTCTTTTCATCGTCGCCGCATGGTGGAGCGCCCGGCCGGGTTCGTTCGACTACTGGTGGGTCGCGCCGTTCGTCTTGTTCATCGTCGCAGTGATCATTCACTCGCGCGTGCGTCGCGCCCGCGCGCGCGCCGAGCGTGCGGCGGCTCACTATCGCGCGGGCATCGAGCGCATCGAGGATCGCTGGAGCGGACGCGGCAATCCCGGCACGCGCTTCGACGATCCGCATCACGTCTACGCCGCGGATCTCGACCTGTTCGGGCCGGGCAATCTGTTCGAGCTGCTCTCAATCGCGCGCACGCGGATGGGCGAAAACGCGTTGGCGTCGTGGCTGCTGTCGCCGGCCGATATCGCGACGATTCTGGAGCGGCAGAAGAGCAGCGCTGAGCTGCGCGAGCGGCTCGATCTGCGCGAAGACCTCGCAGTGCTCGGTGAAACTGCCGGAGTCGGCGTGCAGCCTGAAGAACTCGTGCGCTGGGCGGAGTCGCCAAATAGTCTGACTGCGCGCTGGATCCTGCCGGTCGCGCTGGTGATGCCTCTGTTCGTGATCGCCGCTGTCGTGTTCTGGAACAACTCCGGTTTGCTGTCGCCGCTGCTCGCCGTGCTCGCGATCGAGTACGGCGTGGTCCGTACGCTGCGCAAGCATCTCAACGAGATGTTCAGCACCACCGAGCAGGCGTTCGACAGCTTGCGATTGCTGGCGGAGCTGACGGTGCGGCTCGAGCGCGAGCCGGTGCAGACGGCTTTGGCAAAGCGACTCGTCGCGCAGCTGTCGTCGGAAGGTCTGCGTGCGTCGGACACGATCGGGCGGCTCGGGACTGTCGTGCAGTTCGTCGAATCACGGCGCAACTTCCTGATCGCGATCCTGGATCTGCCGCTGCTGTACAGCGTGCACGCCGCCCTGGCAGCAGAACGCTGGCGCCGTCATCACGGGCATGCGGTGCGCGTGTGGTTGCGGACGATCGGCGAAATCGAGGCGCTGATCTCGCTGTCCGGCTTCAGCTACGAGCACCCGGACGATCCGTTTCCCGAGATCGTCGACGCCAAAGCGACGTTCGAGGCCGAGTCGATCGGCCATCCGCTGCTGGCGAAGGGAACTTGCGTGCGCAACGACGTGAGCATCGCGGGCGACACCTGTGTGCTACTGATCAGCGGCTCGAACATGTCGGGGAAGAGCACGCTGCTACGTACCGTCGGCATCAATACTGTGCTCGCGATGGCCGGCGCGACAGTGCGCGCGCGGCGGCTGCGGCTGTCGCCGCTGCAGGTCGGCGCGAACATCCGGATCAACGATTCGCTGCACGAAGGCAGCTCGCGCTTTTATGCGGAGATCACACGGCTACGGCAGCTCAATGAGCTGGCGGCGAGGACGCCGCCATTGCTGTTCCTGCTCGACGAAGTTCTGCAAGGCACGAACTCGAAGGACCGCTTCATCGGCGCACAGGGCGTCATTCGAGCGCTGCTGGAACGCGGCGCGATCGGGCTCGTCAGCACTCACGATCTCGCGCTCACCGACATCGAGGTCGGCAAGCTCTGCGTGCGCAACCTGCATTTCCAGGACGAGATCGTCGAGGGCCGCATGAAGTTCGACTTCAAGCTGCACGAGGGCATCGTGACCAAGAGCAACGGCCTCGAGCTGATGCGGTCGATCGGCCTCGACGTCTAGCTATCACGTCTACCTATTTGGCCTTCTCGTCCGCCGGCAGCGGGAGCGAGGCCTGGCCGAAGACATAGCGCCAGCCTTTCGGCGTGCGCACATACGTGTCGCTGAACCACAGGCGTCGCTCGAATGCCTTGCCTTCGCGCGTGTACTTGAGCCACAGCCTGGCTGTGACGATCGCCGTGTCGCCGTACATCCGCACGGTCTGCGTGCCCGGATCTTCGACCTGCTGTTCGTACTGAATCGAGCCGGCGCGCGCTTCGTTGAGCAGATCCGCACGCGTCGCGGTCCTGCCGCTGCCGAGCACCAGCATGAAATCCTCGTGCAGGATCTGGCCCATCGTCTCGGCGTCGTTGCGCTGGACTGCAGCCTGGTACTTCGTGTCGATCGCCGCGACCGTCGCGCGATCTTCCTCCGGGCTCGCCACGCTGGCGCCCGAAGCAGTGAGAAGAGTCGCCGCCGTCAGCGCCGCGCCTAGGGTCGATGAACGCATTTGCAACTCCGAATCGTTACCGGACATGGCGCAAAATCATAGCCGCGCGCCTCACTGGCTACTTGGAGAATCTTGCGGTGCCGGGAGAAAAAAACAGCGAAAACTCAGCAGTGCAACATGATTGGCCGGCGGCCCGGCTATCGATGCTGCGCTGCTGACTTTCCGGCGTTTTCTTCTCCCGGCACCTACTTCCGCTGTTTGATGCGGGTGCCGTCGGAGATGGTGCTGCTGGGGAAGACGATGACGGTGTCGCCTTCGGCGATGCCGGAGGTGATGGCGCGGAAGTGCGGGTCGGCCTCGGCGACCTGGACTTCGGTGAGGGCGGCGCGGCCGTCGACGACTTTGTAGACGGCCCAGCCCTGGCCTTGACGGAACAATGCGCCGAGCGGGAGGCGCACGGCGTTCTTCGCCTCGCCCACCACGACCCGCACGTCGACGCGGAAATCGTGTGCCTGCAACGGGGCGGTGGGCCCGTCCTTGAACTGCAGAATCACGAACGTGCGCTGCTCCTCGACGCCGAGCGCCGAGATCTTGGTGTGCGCGACGGGCTCGACGCGATCGACGATTGCCGGCAGCGGCGGCCCGCCCCAGTTCTCGATCTGCGCCGTGGCGCCAGGCTTCATCTTCACCGCGTCCTGCGACAGGAACTCGGCGTAGACCTCGACGTGCCGCGGATCGCCGACCTCGACGATCGGCGTGCCGATCTGAATCACCGCTTCGCTCTCCTGCGGCCGGCGCAGCACGCGGCCCGCGCTCGGACTCGTGACGTTCACCAGGCCCTTCTCGGTCCGCGAGGGATCCGTCAGTGCACTGCGCGCCCGCACGACCTCGGCCTGCGCCGCATCACGGGCCGCACGCGCGGCGTCGAGGCGCGCTTCGCTCTGATCCGCAGCCGCCTTCGAAATCAGATTCGCCGCGACCAGCTCCGTATTGCGACGATGCTCCCGCTCCGCAAGCGCCAGGTCCGCGTCCGAAGAGCGCAACTTCGCCTCCGCCGCGCTGACCGCCGCCCTCGCCTGCAGATCGCTGCGCGTATCGAGAAAGCCGGCAGCCGCCCGCGACATGCGCGCGACGATTGCGCCCGCCGCCACTTCGTCGCCCGGCTCCACCTCGACGCGCAGCACGCGACCGGTGACCGGCGCGCTGATGACATAGATATCGTGCATGCGCGTCTTGCCTTCATCGACGACTTCGACGCGCACGTCGCCCCGATCCGCTTTGGCGAGATCGGCCTCGACCGCAGTGGGCAGCAACGACAGCCCGATCGCGATGACGACCACGGCCGCCGCCACGATCCAGAAGATGCGCACCCGGCGTGCGCGTTGCTGAAGCTCTTCATTGGCCATTCTTATTCTCTCGACTTGAGTACACCGACGAGATCGAGGTGATCGACGCCGCGTCGCACGGCCAGCGCCGCACCGACGACCGCGGCCGTGACGAACAGTGCGGACTGGCCATACGCCGAGGCCCTCGTGATGTACGGAAACACGAACAACTCGGTCTGGAACTGCGCCATCAGCCAGCGCGACAGCAACGTCCCGAGCACTGCACCCACCGGTAGCGCGACCAGCAGCAGCGCACCGATCTCTGCGAGCAGGACGTAGGACACCTCGCGCCGGCTGAATCCGAGCACGCGCAGCGTCGCCAAATCCCGTTCCTGCTCGGCGAACGTCACGCGCGCCGCGGAATATGCGACGCCGGCCGCCATCAGGCACGAGAACACCACGAACATGTACGCGAAGAAGCCGCTACCCTGGTTGAACAGCTTGCGCATCGACGCCGATGCGTTGTCCATGAACGAGACGCCGGCGATCATCGGCAGCTCTTTCACTTTCCGATTGAGTGCATCGCGCTGATTTCGATCCAGCAGCACGTAAGCCCCGCTGACCCGCCCCGGCTCGCGCAGTGCGCGGCTGAACGCACCCAGCTCCATGTATGCAGCGCCGGCAAGATAAGGCTTCACTACCGCGACCACGGTGAGCTCCGCGTGCGCGCGATGACCATCGGTCGCCTGCACGTTGACGATGTCGCCGACCTTCACGCCGAGCTTGCTCGCGAGATTCTGCGACAGGGTGATGCCGTCGGGCCGGACGTCCACTGCCGTCATGTCCTGATCGAGCAGTCGATACATGAACGCGCCTTCGGGCAGACCCATGATCGTGTCGCGGCGCTTGCGGCTCCCCGCCGTCATGATGACTTCCGCCGCCCGCAGCGGCTCGACCGAATACACCCCGGGCAAGCGCCCGACTTCCGCCAGGATCCTGTCATCCGCGGTTTCCGCGAAAGTCAGCGTCGCGTCCATGCGCTGCGCGACGCCGAACGTCACGTCGACGATGTGATTCATGGAAATCGGAAAGTGCTGCGACGTGATGAGCAGCGAGAGCGCCAGCATGATGCCGACGACCGTCGTCGCCGAGCGTCGCGGAAAGCGCGCGATGCGCCGCGCGACCATGCGCGTCTTGCCGTCGAGATTGCGCGCCGCGTTCTCGATGCCCTGCCCCAGCCGACTGAATCCCACCGGCGCGGGCGGAGCCAAGGCCGCGGCCGGCGGCAATCGCGCCGCACGCAATACCGCCTGCGCAGCGCCGAGCAACGCTGCAGCCAGCGAAACGGCAACGGCCCATACATAGACATGCAAATCCGCATCGAACGCCAGGTTCGGGATGCGATACACCTTGCTGTACATCTTCGCCATGGCGCCGCCAAGGTTGACGCCGGCGACTACGCCGACGGCCGCCCCGAGCAATGCAAACACGATCGCGAATTTCGCGTAGTGAAGCGCGATCGAGACATTGCTGTAGCCGAACGACTTGAGCAGGCCGATGTTCGAGCGTTCCGTCGCGACCAGCCGCGACAGCGATACGTTCAACAGGAACACGGCTACGAGCAGGAAGATCGGCGGCAGAATCCGCGCCATCGTCTTCAGCGAATTCAGCTCGTCCGCAAGGAATTGCGCCGAGAGCATCCGGTCCCGCGCATACGCGCCGCGGCCGCCGTGACGCGCCAGGCGCGTGTCGATCGCGAAGATCGTATCGCGCGCATCGGCGCCCGGCGCGAGCCGGAACACGACGTCATTGAACGCACCGTCAACGTCGAACGCGCGTCCGAGCGCCTCGCGTCCCATCCACACGACGCCGAAGCGCTCGGGCTCCGGCAGCAATGCGCCCGGGGCAACTGCAAACACGAACTCCGGGCTGCTTGCGATGCCGACGACGTCGAGCTGGCGATAGCGGCCATAGATCAAGGCGCGCAGCTGCGCACCCGGCGCAAGGTTGTTCGCTTCCGCAAACGCCTCGTTGATCATCACCTCGTTGTCTCGCGTCGGATCGGGCCATCGCCCCGCGCGCAGCAGCACATCGTTGACCCGCGGGTGGCGGTCCGGCGGCAATGACACGAGCCGCGCCGACACTGGATCGGACTTACCGGCGAGATCGAGCAGGCCGATGCCCGTCACCCGCGCCTCCAGCGCATTGACGCCCGGCAGCTCCGCGAGATCGTTAGCGACCGGATCCGGCGCGCGCACGACCGACACGGCGACATCGGCCATGCGCGCCGTGTCGTAGTAGTCGTTGCGGGAGCGTTCCATCGATCCGTACATGCCCGTGGCCATGACGAACAACGCCACGCCGCACGCGAGCACGGACGAAACCGCAATCGCCTGCGCTCGCAACCGCTTCAGGTCGCGCAACAACTTCCTGTCGAGCGTCGCGAGGCGCATCACCAGGTCAACTCCGCCGGCGGGATCCGTTTCTCGTTCGCGTCGAT
>DATEKT010000106.1:0-8626 GCA_035277305.1 Steroidobacteraceae bacterium
ACCGCCGTGAAGATCAGGAAGAACACCAGGATGATCATCATGTCGATCATCGGCACGACGTTGATGTCATGGCGCCCGCGGTAGCGCGCATGATTGCGCGACACCCGCCGCGCGACCTTGGACTGGGACATTGCCTGGGTCTCCGGCAGTGAGTCTTCAGGCGATGCCGTGAGCCGTGCGGCCGCGGGGCGCCGGGTGCTCGTCGCCCGCGTCCACTTCCTGGCGACGCTCGACGACCGAGTTGAGGAACTTCACCGCGGCGATCTCCAGGCTGTCGATCAGCTTGGTGGTCTTCGCTTCCAGGAACATGTGCGCCAGCAGCAGCGTGATCGCGCACAACAGGCCCGAGGCCGTGTTGTTCATGGCGACCGAGATGCTGGCGGCGAGCAGGCTGGCCTTCTCAGCCGGGTTCGCCTGCGCGATCGACGCGAACGCCGAGATCAGGCCGATGACCGTGCCGAGCAGACCCGTGAGCATGCCGATGTTGGCGAGTGCCGAGAGGTAGTGCGTGCGCTTCTCCATGCGCGGGATGATCTCGAGCAGGCTCTCGTCCATCGCCTTCTCGACGTCGTCGCGACGGCGCGCGCTGGCGAGACGGGCGATGCCGTAGTTGAGCACCGTCGCGATCGCGGCGCGCGACTTCGAGGTGACAGCGACCACCTGCTTGAAGTTGCCGGCGTTGATCAGCGGCACCACCTGGCCCCACAGGCGCCGGTTGCTGGTGGTCTCGATGCTGAGGTAGATGAAGCGCTCGATCGCGATCGCCACGCCGACGACGAAGATCGCCGCCAGCGGATAGAGGAAGAAGCCTCCGTCGCGAAAGAAGTTGACGACAAAATGATAGAACTCCATCGACGTAGTCTCCTCTGCAGTGCCGTGCCGGATGCGCGCGCTGGCGCACGTCGGGTGTAAGTCAAAATCCGATGATCCAGAGTGTCATTAGGTAAAACTGCATTGCTGCGACCTACTTCTCATCGCCGCGAGCTGGCGCGGCCGGGTCGGCGCCGGGCGACGCAGGTGCCGCAGGCGAAGCATTACCGCCGGATGAGACAACACCGTAGTACGTCACTTCGCGACGAAAAACGTCACGGTCGACGGGCGTCAGCACCTCATCGAGCAGCGTGTTGAACGGTTGCGCCGGCAACTCGCCGAGATCGGCTTTCTTCCACGGGACGATGTACAGCACCTTCGGCAGCTCGCGGTTGCCGGTCACGATCGTGGTGTCGAGCTCGAGGCGATCGTTCTGCGCGCGTTTGCCGGGCGCGGCGGGCTTGCTCGCAGGCGCCGCAGGCTTGCTGTCGGCCGGCGCAGGCGGCGTTGCGGACGTATCGACTGCCGGCATTGCATCGGTGCTGGTCTTCGCGGGTTCGGCAGCGAACGCCGTCGCTGTAACGAGCGGCAAGGCCAGCAGTGCAACCCGGATCGGACGGAACATCATTGCGCCCTCGCTGCCCGCGGCTCGCTGCCCAGCCGCTTCTTGAGCTCGGTGACCCAGCCGTTGACCTTCTCGTCCGGCGTACCGGCGAGCGAGAGATAACGCTCGTACGCTTCCAGCGCACGTTGCGGCTGCTGCAGGTACAGATCGCACAGCACGCCGAGATTCAGATACGCGATCGCGTAGTTCGGATCGATTTCCACCGCGCGCTGATACGCGACGTCCGCTTCCTTGAAGCGCCCGAGCCGGCGATAGACGATGCCGAGCTGATTGAACGCCTGCGCGTTGCTGCCGTTGCGATCCACGGCGCTGCGCAACGACTTTTCGGCGTCGTCGAAACGTTTCGCTTTCACCTGCAGGATCGCGAGATTGAGCAGCGCTCCGGAATACGTCGGATAAGCGTCGGCGAGCGCGCGCAACTCGCGCTCGGCGGTCGCGGCATCAGGGCCCATGAGTGAGACTGCCTGATCGAACTTCTGCGTAGCTTCCGGCGGCACGGGCTGCTCGACCGGAGCAGTCGGCGCATTCGGGTCGGCCGATGCTTCCTGTTTCGCGGGCGCGGTCTCGGGCTTCGGCGGCGCCGAGCCGCACGCCGCGAGCAGCAGCATCGCCGCGAACAGCGCCCAGTCGCCAGTCTTAGCGTAACGTCGGCACATACTCTTCACTCTTCTCTGCCTTGGCATAGCGCGCCGGCTTGAGCTTCGCGAGCACGTCGAAGCTGCGCTGCACCCACTCGTCGTACACGCCGTCGCCGGTGCGACGCGTGTTCGTCTCGTGCAGCTCGATGGCTTTTTCCTCGAACGGGAACGCCTGTTCCTCGAGCAGCACGTCGTACTGTTCCTTCGCGTCGGCATCGAGACCCTTCGGCCGCTCGGACGCCATCAGGTCGACGCCGAGCTGGCGATACAGCTCGCCCATTCCGTAGGTCGCTGCCGTGGTGACTTCGGCGACACCGTAGTCGAGCGCCTTGCCGTACGCAGTCAGTACCTTCTCCATCTGCGTGCGTTTCGACTTGAGCGACTTGTCGAGCGGCGCGACCAGCTTGATCGCATTGAACATCGCGGCCTGCGGCTCGACGCCTTCGAGCGTCGCCTTCGCCGCGAGATATTTGCTGCGGTCGGTGCGCGCCGGGCCCGCCATCGCGTCGGCGCGGATGATGTCCTCGTTCCACTGCATCCGCGCCTTGTAGTCGTTCTGCGCCTTCGCCATGTCGGCGAGCTTCTGTCGCGCATCCATCGCGGGGTTGAGCGGCATCGGGTACTGCTGCACGTAGCTCGCATACAGGCGCGCTGCGTTGCTCGGCGATGCGGATTTCTCGTACAGCTCAGCGGCCTGCCACAGTGCGGCGCGGCGCACCTCCGGCGTTTCTTCCGCACGCGCTGCAATGCGCTCGAACTCGCCGGCCGCCTGCGTCGAGCGACCGGTTTCGAGGTAGGCGACGGCCAGGTTGCGGGTCACTTCCGGCATCAGCTCGTGATTCGGATAGTTGCGGCGGAAGCCCTCGAGCACTTGCGCGGCGCGGTCCCATTCCTTGCTGCGCACCAGGATGCTCGCCGCATCGAACTCCGCGTTGGCGCGCACCTTCGCGTTGGGTGCGAGCAGGCCAACGCGCAGGAAGTCGCCGACCGCGCCGGTGGCATCGCCCGCCGTCTGCTTCGCTTCCGCCTGCTTGTAGATCGAGGCCGCGATGCGCTCCTCGATCGCCGGCGCGTCCGGATCGTTCGCGGCGAGATAGGACTTCGCACGCAGGTAGGCTGCTTCGGCTTCGACGTAGCGCTGGCGATCGAACAGCGAGTGCGCCATCAGCGTCGCCGCCGTGCGCTGGTAGCTGCGATCGACCGGCGGGTTGCGCTCCAGGATCTGCTTCGACACTTCGATGACGCGGTCGAACTCGTTCAGCGCGAACAGCTCTTCGTCCGACTTGGTCAGCACCCGCGCCGACTCGGCGTGCTCGGGGAAGCTGGTGGCGAACATCAGCGAGCTCTCGATGTACTGGCGATGCCAGAGCGACTTCGACTCGCCGCTGAGCGAGGTCTCGTGCTTCTGGTAGGCGACCAGCGCGGCGTAGCCCGCGTCGGACGACTTCGGATGCAGCGGATAATCGTAGGCGGTGCGCTCGTACTCACGCGCGGCTTCCGCGAAGCGACCCGACTCGAACAGTACTTCGCCCAGCAGGTAACGCGTCGCGGGCGCTTCCGCATCCTGCGGGAACGAATCCAGCATCGCGCGATACCAGCGCGCTGCGGCGGTGTAATCCTCGACGCTCTTGCTCTTCTGCGCCTTGGCGTGGAAGTACTCGGCAAGGTCCTTCTGCGTGGTCTTCAGCTGCGCGGCGACTTCCGGCGCGTCCGCGATCGTGCGCGACTGCCAGAACGGCGAGCCGAACGCGTAGCGCTCGACGAACGCCTGCTTGCCTTCCAGTACAAGCGACGCGAAGCCGCCCTTCTGATACGCCTCGATCGTGCGCATCTGCAGCGAGGGCGCGTAGCGATCATCGGGGCGCCGCTTCGCGAACGCTTCGAACGCCAAAGCGGCGTCCTGGAAGCGCTCCTTGCTGATATAGAGATTGCCGAGGCCTTCGTACAACAGGTGCGCGTACACCGGATCGCTGCCGCGTTGCTTGAGCAGCGCGTCGAGCGTCTCGGGGCCGTCGAGATCCGAGAACGTGATCGCCATGACGCGCAGCGTGTCTTCGCTGAGCTCGCGCTCCGGCCGCGTCAGCGACTCGCGGTCGCGCAGCTTGCCGTCGCTCACCAGGACGCGATCGAGCACTTTCAGGAACGACGCGACGCTCTCTTCGCCGCGGCTCTGCTTGAACAGCGACCAGCCGTGCTTGTACAGGCCCTGCCCGTAGAAGTCGCCTTCCGGGCCCGCCTTGATGACCGCGGCATAGGCGCTCTCGGCATCGCGATAGCGCCCGGCGCTGAACAGGATCTCACCGCGCCGGAACTGCGCTTCGGTGTACCACTGGCTCTGCGGGTATTTCTTCACCAGCTGGTCGAGTACGGCGAGCGCCTTCTCGGGTCTCGCCGCTGCTTCGTGCGCGCGCGACAGCTGATACATCACTGCGTCGTTGCGCGGGTAATCGGGATTCGACGCGAGCAGGCTCTCGTAGAGCTTGATCGCCTCTTTGAGCTCCAGACCTTCCACGCCGGAATCCACGCCGGAGGCGCGCGCGGCTTCGTCGACTTCGACCTGCAGGTCGCCGAGACGACGCGTCGCCTCGTTGCGCATCTTCTCGTTCTTCGACTGCAGCTCCAGGAACTTCCGGTACTGCTCGATCGCCTGCTGCGGCTTCACGTCGCTCGGCGGATCGGGCGAGACCTGGACCTCCTTGCTCTCGAGATCCTTGATCGTGCGCACCACCTTCTTATCTTTCTCCGCCGCCATCGCGGCAGAGGCGCCGAGCACGCCGGCGCAGGCCAGCGCAGCAATCAGAACGTGGCGGGCGCTCATTGCGCGCCCCCTTTGCTGGTGCTGTTGCCGCTGCCGCTCGACGCGCGATCGTAAATCGACGCGAGCGCGTAGCGCGCCTGCAGCTGATATGCCGCCAGCCGCTCCTTCTGCGATTCCAGCTCCTTGACCGCGATCGACGCGAGATAAGTGTTCTGCGACTGCGCAGCCGCATCGAGCTTCGCGCTCAGCGCTGCGATACGCGGCTGCAGAGTCGCCACGCGACCGGCGAAGTCTTCGGTGCGCGCCGGATAATCCTCGCGCGCGCGCTCGACCAGCACCCAGCGGCGGCGCGCTTCGCTGTAAGCGACGTCGAGCTCACGCAACTCTTTGCGTGTGCGCCACAGCCGCGCCTTGTAGCTCGCGTTGAAATCCCACAACAAGCGGCCGCGCAGGAGGCGGGTCTTCTCGCGCATCTCCTGCACCAGCGGATCGCTCTGATCGGCGCTCGCCAGCACTTTCTCGATGCGCTCGATCTTCGTCCACTGCTCGCGCTCGCGTCCGGTCGCCAGGCCGCTGATGTCCTCGGTGCGCTCGATCGCCTGCAGGCGCGATTCCAGCTCGTTCTTGTGGTTCTCGAGCGCGTCGAGATCGACCGTGTCGAGCGTCTGCTGCAGCACCGGGATGCGTTCCTGGTAAGCGCGGCGGCGCGTGTCGACCATGTTCTCGAAAGCGGTGACGCTCAGCGACCACGTCGCGAGGTTGCGCTGCATGAGCAGCAGATCTCGATAGTTCTTGAGGCCTTCCTGGAACTCGTGCGTCGCGAGCAGGTGATAGAGGTAACGCGTCTCGGGCGCGTCCGGGAGCGAAGCGAGCTGCCAGTACCAGCCGACGTTGTCGGCCTTGTCGTTGGCGACGATCGTGTCGAGCAGGTGTCCGCTGCGGATCGCCGCGATCGATTCATCGATGCGCTGCGATTCCTGGCCGAACGCCTCGACGGCGAACATGTACTGCTCTGCCGCCTGCTTGCTCGCGTCGAGTTGCGCATATGCATACGGAACGGCGAGGTACGACTCCTGGACCGCAGCGTCGAGCATGTTGCGCCCGCGCAGCTCGAGCCACGGCGCAAGCGCCTTGGTGTAGTGCTTGTCGGCCGAGTCCGCCCAGCCGGCGCCGAGCAGCGCCTTGTTCGACTGCGGACCTTCGAGCCGGACGCGCTGGAGCACCGTCTTTGCGTCGTTCGCCCGGCCGGCCTTCAGCCAGGCATAGCCGAGCGCCAGATTGGCTTTATCGCGCAGGGCTGCAAGCTCTTCGGTCGGCGCTTCGATCTGACCGACTGCGTCGAGCAGCTTCGCGGCATCGTCCAGGCGGTCCTTGCGCACGAGCGCGACACCGATGTTGAACCGCGCGTAGGCCGACCACGCATCCTTGCCGTCGCCGACCGGCTGCCAGCGCTCGAGCGCGCGAATCGCGTCGTCGAAGCGATCCATGTACATGAACACCTGCGCTTCCAGCAGGTGACGCTCGGGCTCGAGATCGCCCGGCAGCGCGCCCTTGATCGAAGCCAGCGCATCCGCGGCCTGCTGCAGGTACTCGCGCTGATACCAGACTTTCGCGAGGTAGAACCAGGCGCGGTTGCGGACGTCGAGCGGCACGTTGTCGTTGAGCAGCGAGCGGAAGATGCGGCCCGCTTCCTCGTGCTCGCCGAGCGACAGATACAAGCCGCCCTTGAGCAGCTCGGCTTCGACGGTGTGATGCGTGAGGCGATTGAAGTCCTGCGACGCGCCCAGGCGCGTCAGCGACTGCATGTAGTCGCCCTGGTAGAAGTAGAACAGCACGTCGCCCCAGTGCAGGTCCTGCACGACTTGCGGGGTACCGATCAGCGGTTTCTCTTCTTTCGGTTTGCCGCGGGCAGCAGCGGGCCCGGCCGCCAGCGCGAGCGCGCCAGCGACGGCGGCGAGCAGCAAGCCGCCCCGCCCTGCCTTGCGCAGCAAGTGGCGCGTCGTCCCTGTCATCTCACTCCCATTCCTTGACGATGAATTCCGGCTGCGCCTTGACCGCACGATCGCTGATCTTCAGCTCGACGTATTTCGCGCCGACGCCCTTGGTCAGCTTGATGGTCGCGCCGCGCCGGTAGTCGCGCGCATGCGGACCCTGGCCCGTGAACAACGCGAGCAACTCGTGATCGCCGGCCTTGAGGTTGCCGATGAACACGCGGTGCACGCCGCCCTTGAGCAGCGCCTGCGCTTCGCGCTCGGTGTACAGGTAGTTGGCGACTTCCTTGTTATCCAGCTTCAGCGTCACCGAATCGAGCGCGAAGAATTCGCCGACGTCCATCGAGACGAACACCGCCACCTGCGTGTTGGCGGGGAACAGCAGGTCCTCCTCCAGCACGAACAGCTCGCGGTTGAGATCCAGCACTTCCTTCTTGAGCGACTGCACTTCCTGGTCGAGGCTCTTGAAATCCTCGGCGGGCGCGGTCGCCGTCGCGGGATCGAGCGCAGGGGCGGTCGTGTCCTGGGCCGGGACCGAAGCGCTCGCGCAGAGCGCCAGCAGCACGAAGATCAGCGATCGGAACATGGTGTCGGGTGTCCTCTATTCGTTCAGCAGCTCGCGCAGCTTCTCGGTGTAACGCTTCTCGTAGCCCGGCTTGTAGCCCTCGGACACGTAGCGCACGACGCCGGCGCGATCCACCAGCACGGTCACTGGCATGGCGCTGACATCGTAGGCGCGGCTCACTTCCTTGCGCGTGTCGAAGAGCACGGGATACGAAACCTTCAGCGTCTGCGCCATCTCCATCGCGGGCTCCGCGGCCTCATCGATGTTGACGCTCAGCAGCACCAGGCCGGCGCGCTGATACTTGCCGTACAGCTCATCGAGCAGCGGCATCTCCTGACGGCACGGGCCGCACCAGGTCGCCCAGAAATTGATGATGACCACTTCGCCGAGATGCTCGGAGAGCCGCATCGGCGGGCCTTTCATCGAGCGCAGCGCGAAGTCGGGTGCGGGCTGGCCGACGATGTCGGCGACGGCGGCAAAGGAGAGCAGCGTGCTCAGGCACGCGAGCGCAACGATGAAGGTTCGCTGTGGCATCACTCGTGTTCGTTCGACCGCGCACCTGGACTGCACGGTCGACAGCCGCGAGAGAGAGCCGCGCGCTGGCAACCCCGCTGTCCTAGGAAATGTTCCCGTAGACCGGTGGCTTTGCGTCCTCACCTTTCAGTGAGTTTGCCCGTAGAAAACAGCGGTTAGCGTGCTATACGCGCTGCAAATATGTCAACGAACGAAGTGTGATGCGCGCCGAGAGGCCCTCGGCGCGCCTGTGATTCAGCGCACAGTTCGCGGGTCTGTCGGTGGGTGACGACAACAGCTGCGCAACTGGGCGTCACATAGCCCAGTCACGCGTATGACGCGCTTCAGATCGGGACTTTCGGCGCGACGTAGTTGTCGGAGCTGTCTGCAACCCAGGCAGCCAGCATTTCCGGCGTGACGTTGGTCGCATCGGAGAGCGCCGGCTGCACGATCTGCGTCGCAGCGGGCGCGCCCTGACCGTAGAGGAACGTTCCTGCGACGGCGGTGCCGACGGTGAGCAGCAGGCCAGTGCCAAGCATGATTCGAATGTTCACAGCAAATCTCCTGCGACGTGTTCGTTACGCGAGTGCGATCAGCGGGCGCTTGCCGCCGGTGTCGCCATCCGCAAGCTGAATCAGCGGACGCTTGCCGCCGGTATCACCATCGGCGAGCTGGATCAGCGGACGCTTGCCGCCGGTGTCGCCATCGGCGAGCTGGATCAGCGGA
>DATEKT010000107.1:0-3676 GCA_035277305.1 Steroidobacteraceae bacterium
TCGAACGTGAAGTGGAAGCGATCTCGCGGATTGCCGGACGCGGTTGTCTGCGGCGTCTTCAGCGCATCGAAGTAGTCGAGGACGTCCGGGATGTTGTTCGGGTTCTGGTCGGCGACTTCGTTGTACCAGAGGTAGAGCTCGTTGGTCCAAGAGCGCAGGAACATCTTCTCGTTGAAGGCAGTGCACTGCCCCGCGAAGTCAGTGCGCGGAGCGAACACGCCCGCTGTCCACGTTCCCGTGCCGCCGCCCGGATTGCCGGTTACCGGCCGCGATGTTCCACCGCCGCCGCCACCGCACGCCGCGAGAGCACACAACGCGATGCCAGCGAGACCGCTTCGTACAGCGATACCCATTCGATCCACTCCTGTAGGGATTCCGTAGGACATTTGTACTCTATGGACCCGACCGGGCGCCACCTTCGGCGATTCGACAATAATTCCGGTGTGTAGTCAGTCCATGCCGGGCGGCGGCTGGAACCCGCCGAACTGCCCGGTCACGAGCCGCGCGAACTCGATCGTCTGCAGATCGGCATAGGCAGCGCCGATCGCTTGCAACCCGATCGGCAAGCCCTGCGAGTTGGGCCCGGTCGGGAACACCGTCGCCGGCAGGTAGCTGCAGGTCGCGAGCCCCGCCCAGAACAGGTGCTGGAAATAAGGAATCGCGGTGCCATCGATGTCGAGCTTGCGGCCGCGATACGCGCCGTGCTGATGCTCGAACGCGACGCACGCGGCGATCGGGCACAACAGGATGTCCCACTCGCGGAAGAACTCGCGCCACGCCAGCCGCAGGCGCGCGCGCTCTTCGTCGAGTTGAATCCAGTCGCGATGCGTGAGGTCGCTGTCGGGGTTCGTCGCAGCGTTCAAGAGTTTGCGATACACGAATGCGGCATGCTTTGCGGAGAACTCGGGACGCGCCGCGTCCGATACCTTCGCGCCGAGCGCGGCGAGTCCATCGGCGAGCGACTGGCAACGATCCGCGATTTCGCGCTGCACGGGCGCGTTCTCATCGTTGGGCCAGATTGCAACGCGATACTCGCTCAACTTCCGCCGCTGCTCCGGCAGCGCGACGCGCGCTCCCGGATTCAATCTGCCGGGTCCGACGAGCAGGCGCAGCGCGAGATCGAGATCCTCAGCGCTGCGTGCGAGCGGTCCTGCGACCACGAGATCGCCGTTGCCCACAGCAGGCGGCAGAACGAGACCGTCGCTGCCGACGATGTCGTACGTCGGCTTGTGACCGAACACGCCGCTGTAGTGCGCGGGATTGCGGATCGAGCCGCCGATGTCGCTGCCGACTTCGAGGCTGGTGAGGCCCGCAGCCAGTGCGGCCGCCGCGCCGCCCGAGGATCCGCCCGGTGTACGCGTGCGATCCCACGGGTTGCTGGTCACGCCGTAGATGTCGTTGTACGACTGAAAATCGAGCAGCCGGAACGGCACGTTGGTCTTGCCGAAGATCACCGCGCCGGCTGCCTTCATGCGCTCGACGACCAGGTCATCGCGCTGGGCGACATAACTCAAGGTGCGGTCGCCCCAGGTCGTCGGCAAACCCGCCACGTCGTACGACTCCTTGATCGTCATCGGCACGCCGTGCAGCGGGCCGCACGGCAGCCCGTGCGCGAGTGCCTCATCTGCCTGCCGTGCGCTTTCGTACGCCCGATCCCAATCGAAGACCACAATGGCATTGAGGGCAGTATTCAAGCGCTCGACACGCGCGCGAAAATATTCGAGGCATTCGACCGCGTCGATCTCCCGATTGCGCAGTTGCGCTGCGATACGCAGCGCGCTGTCGAAGCAAAGAGACGCCATCGAGCCAACCCCCGAACCCTGTGGACAGTGCAATATACTTCGCGCCATGCAATCGGTCTCGGCACGTGTGGTCACTATCGGCGAAGCGCGCTGGCGCTGGCTGCCGACGTGCGCGTGGCTGGGCGGCCTCGTTGCCTATCTCACGGCCATTTTTCTCGCGAGCGACTACGCTGCGATCTGGGTCAACGACATCGCGTGGACCCTCACCTCGGCATGCGCCGCCTGGGCCTGCCTGCGGACCTCGCGCAGCGTCGAACGTCCGCGGCGCCGCGCCTGGCTGCTGCTCGGCCTCGGTTGCATCAGCTGGCTGATCGGGCAGCTGCACTGGAATTACAGTCAGCTCGTCCTTGCCGTCGGCATTCCGTTTCCGAGCGTCGGTCAGATCTTCTACAGCGCCTTCGCGCTGTTTGCGATCGCCGCCGTGCTGCAGATGCCCGAGTCGCGCGAGCGCTCGCAGTTCACGTTCAAGCATCTCGGCAACATCGGGCTGGTCACGTGCTGCCTGCTGATGACGATCGTGCTCGGCACACTGGAACCGGCGCTGCAGAGTCGCATGCCGGGCTTCTACCTGGTCATCGCGGTCGTGCATACGTTGCTCGTCGCTGCGACGTTTCTGACTGCGTTGTACGCGTTGTGGACCTATCGCTGGAGCGCGAGCTGGACGCCGATGCTGTTGCTGGTGTTCGCCATGAGCATCTACGCAGTCGTGAACCTGGTTTATGCGCAGTCTCTGCTCACCAACACTTACCGAGCATCGGATCTGCTGAACGTCAGCTGGGTGGTCATGTTCGGACTGATCGCGGTCGGGGCGCACGAGCAGTCGTGGCTGAGCCAGCACGATCATCGCGAGTTGCCGCAGGGAATCCTTGCGCACGAGCGCTGGCTCGAAGCCGTGATCCCCGCGCTGCTGCTCATCATCATGGTCATCGTGGCCGTGAGCAGCTCGAACACGCTGACGACGCGCGTCATCCTTTCCGCTGCCACGGTCTTCATCCTGTTTGCGATCATCCTCGGCGTGCGCGAGGCCTGGATCCAGAACGAATCGCAGCAGCTGACACGCAAGATCGTGGCGACCAACGAGCAGCTGCAGTCAGCGAATATCGAGCTGCGGCTGAGCGAAGCGCGCTATCGTGAATTGAACACTGCGCTCGAGCAGCGCGTCAGCGAGCGCACCACCGAGCTGAAGCGCGCGTACGACGAGCTGGAAGGATTCTCGTATGCGGTCGCGCACGACCTGAAGGCGCCGCTGCGCGCGATCAACGGATTCGCGCACCTGTTCGAAGCGGAGATGGACGCTCAGCTGAGCCCGCAGGCGCGGGAGCACCTCTCGCGCATTCGCAACGGCTCGCTGCGCATGGCGACGCTGATCGACGATCTGCTCGCGTACTCGCACATCGACCGGCGCGGTCTGCAATCCAGTGTAATCGCACTCCCCGAGCTCATCGACTCGGTGCTGATGCAATATGCGGACGAAGTGCAGCGTCGCCACATCGACCTGTCGATCCAGGTCGAGCCGCTGAAGCTGCGCGTCGATGCCGAAGGATTGCTGCTCGCGCTGCGCAACCTGTTCGAGAACGCGCTGAAGTACACGCGCGAGCGCCAGCATCCGCACATCCAGGTGCACGCGCATCGCAACGATCTCGGCGTGGTGCTGAGCGTTGCCGACAACGGCATCGGCTTCGAGATGGAATACCACGACCACATCTTCAAGATCTTCCAGCGTCTGCACCGCGACGATCAGTATCCCGGCACGGGTATCGGGCTCGCGCTGGTGCGCAAGGCAGTCGAGCGGATCGGCGGGCGAGTGTGGGCGCAGAGCCGCCCGGGCGAAGGCGCGACGTTCAGTATTCAGTTGCCGAAGTCTGCGATGGTGT
>DATEKT010000108.1:0-33836 GCA_035277305.1 Steroidobacteraceae bacterium
GCGCCTTGTTCACTCCTCGCATTCTCTTCAATCCCGTTAATCCCGTTAATCCCGTTAATCCCGTTAATCCCGTTAATCCCGTCAATCCTCCTATTCCTTCTTCCCTTCCAGTTGTACTCCGCAACTCTTCAAGCCCATCGCCAGCGCGGTGTAAGCGCCGACGGTGAACACGACGTCCATCGTGTATTCGAGGCCGAAGCGCGCGTTTATCTGCTGCCACAGCTCATCCGACAACATCGCGTGCTGCGCGAGCTCATCGGCACATCGCACCATGAGCGTTTGGTCATCGCAGTCGAGCGGCTGGCGAGTGCGAATGCGCTCCACGACGTCGGCGCTCAAGCCGACGGCCGCTGCGATCCGCTGGTGGTGATGCCACTCGTACTCGCAATCAAGGTTCGCGGCGGTGCGCAGCACCAGCACCTCGCGCAGCTGCTTATCGATGCGCGATCCGGACATCGTGTACGTGCCGAAGCCCGCCCAGGCTTCGAACAGCTGCATGTTGCGCAGCAAGGTGCCGAAAATGTTCGGCACGTTGCCCTTCGGACCGATGAAGGGCCGCACGTAGCCGAGCTGCTTGTCGGTCAATTCAGCTGCTTTCAGCGGTTCGACGCGCGGCGCGATCATGGTTGGGATCCTTGCGTAGCCCCGATATCCAATGTGGTATCTAAATAGAACATACTGTCTTTTTTAGTTGACTTCCACTTCTAAAGAGTCCATAACTGACCTGAATAGCAAACGGCACGGGATGGCCATGCGTATCGACGGGGGAATGACGCATGAAACGGCAAACAACGATCGCAGCATCCGCACTCGTAACCCTGCTGCCGCTCGCCGGCCACGCCCAGGAAGGCCCGGTCATCGAAGAAGTCATCGTCACGGCTGAAAAGAAAGAGCAATCGATCCTCGACGTCGGCATGAGCGTCAACGCCTTCGCCGGCAAGGACCTGGTCGAGGCGGGCGTGGCGCGGCCCGCTGACCTGAACGGTTTCGTCCCGAGCCTCAACGTCAAGGAGAACATTCCGGGCGTGTCGCCGGTGTTCACGATCCGCGGCGTGGGTCTCAACAACTTCGCGGCGAACAACAATCCGACGGTCGGCGTATACGTCGACGAAGTCTTCCTGACTTCGACGGCCATGATGACCTTCTCGATGTACGACATCGGACGCGTCGAGGTTCTCAAGGGTCCGCAGGGCACGCTGTACGGCCGCAACACGACCGCCGGCGCGATCGGCTTCTTCACCAACAAGCCGCAGCAGGAATTCAGCGCGGACGTCAGCACGACTTACGCCAACTACGACCGTCTCGAAGTGGAAGGCGCGGTCAACGTGCCGCTCAATGACGCGGTGGCGATGCGGTTCGCGGGCCTCGTGGTCGAGCAGGGCGAGGGCTATTGGGAAGATCTGCAGGGCCACAGCCTCGGCGATCAGAGCGTGCGCTCCGGTCGCTTGCAGTTCGCGTTCGACGGCGGCGGCCCGGTGTCGGCGAACCTCAAGGTCGAATACACCGACGTCGACGGCCAGGCGGGGCAGTTCGAGATGTTCGGTACGCAGAGCACGACGAATCCCTTTGCCACGTGCGCGCCGGTCCTCGCCGATCGGCTCGACCGCTCGCAGTGCATGGATTTCTTCGGCAACCAGAATGACGACGGCGATCCGTTCAAGGGCGACTGGGATCCCGATCCGTTCAAGATGGAGCAGGGCAACATCACTCTCGCGGTGAAGGCCGACATCGGCGACATGCAGCTGGACTCCATCACCAGCTACCAGTACATGGATCGCACGCTCGGCACCGACGTGGACGGCACGCTGCTGCGGCAAGCGGACTTCATCCTCGAGGACGACGTCGACCAGTACTCGCAGGAATTCCGCCTCTCCGGCAGCGCCGGCGCCTCGATGGACTGGATCCTCGGGTTGTTCTATTCGAAAGACTCCGTCGACTCCATCGTCGACGGCAACTTCTCCGACCTGGTCGCGCTGTTCTCCGGCGGCGCCGTGAGCGACGAGCGCCTGCGCAATCTGATCGATCAGGACACCACGGCCTGGGCCGCGTTCGCGCACACGAAATGGAAACTCTCGGACCAGCTCTCGCTGACGCTGGCCGCGCGCTTCACCGATGAAGAGAAGGATTTCACCGGCACGGCCACCGATCTTTCGCTGCTGGCCGGCACCGGCGGCGGCTTCTTCGGCCTCGGCGATCCGAACTGCGCCACCGGCCAGGTTGCATGCAACATCGACGATAAAATCGACGACACGAACGTTTCCTGGCGCGCCGCGCTGGATTTCAAACCGTCCGAGGACTGGCTGACGTACGTGAGCATCAGCAAGGGCTACAAGAGCGGCGGCTTCAACGGCGGCTTCGTCTCGCGCAGCGAAGTGCTGGCGCCGTTCGATCGCGAGGAAGTGCTCGCTTACGAGCTCGGCGCGAAGGCGAACCTGCTCGGCGGCGCGATGCGCGCCAGCAGCGCGGTCTTCTACTACGACTACAACGATGTGCAGACGCAGGTCCAGGTCAACGTCGGCAACCTGTCGGTCATTCGACTCGGCAACGTTCCGACCGCCGAGGTGCTCGGAGCGGAGCTCGAGCTGCGCTGGCTGCCCACGACGGGTCTCGATCTCGGTGTCGGTCTCTCCTGGCTCGACACCGAGCTCGGCGCATTCTCGTCACCGGTCGGCCCGGTGCCGGCGGGCAACGAGCTGCCGAACGCGCCGAACTTCTCGCTGGTCTCGGATGCGCGTTACGAAGTGCCGGTCGGCGACTATTCGCTCGCGTTCGGCGTGAATGCGCGCTACAGCGACTCGGCGTTCCGCGATTCGCTCAATCAGCGCCTGCTGTGGTCGGAAGCATCGTGGGTGTACAACGCCAATGTCGAGCTGGCTTCGTCGACCACGTGGAGTCTGTCGCTGTGGGGTCGCAACCTCACGGACGAGCAGGTCTCGCAGAGCGCAGGCAACAACGGTATAGGCGACGGCTTCACCTTGACGCAGCAGCCGCGGACATTCGGCGCTACCTTCAAGTATTCCTTCCGCTAGGCACGCGCAGACATGACCCGAACACCGTTTCAGCAGTGGGTACCGAAGGCCGACGCCTCGACCGACGACGGCGACTTCAACGCGGCCTGCTCGCTGCTCTATCGGTGGTGGAACCTGTTCGAGGCGCCCGCGGGTACGGACACGTCGAAATTCTTCGACGGCATGTTCGACGACCGCGTGCACGTGCAGATGCCGGACGTCGGCATTGATATCACCGGCGCAGAAGCTGTGAAGAAGTTGATCGCCACCGCGGCGGACGGGACGAAACGATCTCACAGCGTGCGCGATGAAGATATTCAGGTGAGCTATCTCGGCGATGGCCTCTATCGCCTGCAAGTGGCGTACGCGTACCAGGTGCAGTCGACGGACGGCAAGCTCGTCGGCGGGCGCGCGCATACGGACGCCGTACTCAAGAAGCGCGGGCGCGCGCACATGGTGTTTACGAAGATCAGCGTCAAGGGTGGCGAAGATCTGCGGCAAGCACAGTTCGATTCTTCGTATCGCCTGCATCGGGTCAAAGCCGTGCTGCTGCAGTGGCAGGCGCACATGGACACGCTCAGCGGCGACGCTTCCGGTCTGAAGGAACTGGTGATGCCGGAGATGGAATTTCACGGGCTGATTGCCGCGAAGAAGGATCACAGCCAGGCGCGCACGACCGTCGTCAAGGACTTCACCGAGATGAAAGGCATGCTCGCTGGCACGGACGGCAAGGAGGAGACGATCATTCGCGGCTTCGACGGCGTGACCCAATGGTTCGCGACCGGGCCGTCCCTGCTGAAGCGCAACATCCATCGCGCCGAGGAGTTCCGCATCACGCCGCTCTCCGCCGAGCGCTACGGAGTCGTTGCGCAGTTCGGCTGGTTCGCCGAGACGCTGAACGGTGTCGAGATCGAGCTGCACCAGCCGCTCGAGTGGGTGATCGTGGAGCGCGGCGAGAAATACATGCGGCTCGAGCAGCTGCGACCTCACTGAAAGACGCGCCCATGCGGCCGCCGCGCTTCGTGCAACCCAGGATCGTTGTCGAGCGGCGCGCCGACGGCTCGACCTGCCTGCGAGCCGCTACCGTTGCGGAGCCCAGATACGCACACGTACCCGATCTGCTGCGACAACGCGCGCAGCAGTTCCCGACGCGGCCGGTCATCGCGCAGCGCGCCGGCGACGATCGCTGGGAGACGATCAGCTACGGGGCACTCGAAGAGCGCAGCAGCGCAGTCGCGAGTTACTTGCTGGAGATCGGCGGCGGGCCGCACACACCCCTGCTGATCCTGTCCGGAAATTCCATCGAGCACGCCGTCATGATGCTGGGCGCGATGAAAGCACGCGTGCCCGTCGTGCCTGTGAGCGTTGCGTACTCGCTGATGGACAAGGACTTCGTCAAGCTGCGCAAAATCGCGGAGATCACGCAGGCGACGCTGGTCTTCGCCGCAGACGCGGAGAAGTTTGCGCCCGCGTACCGCGCGATCGAGCGGAAAGGGATGCGGTTCATCGGCCGCGCGGAGTACGACTCCATCGTTACGCACCCGATCTCCGGCGCGCTCGAGGCGTCCATCGCTGCGATCGACGGCGCCACCGTCGCGAAGTACATGCTCACCTCGGGCTCGACTGGAACTCCCAAGGCAGTCGTGCACACGCAGGGCATGATGCGCGCCCAGATTGCGTCCGTGGACGCCGTCCGGCAAACGCACGACCTCACGCAGAACATTCCGATCAGTCTGAACTGGATGCCCTGGAGCCACGTCTCCGCCGGCAACATGTCGTTCAACGAGAATCTGCTCGAAGCAGGCACGCTGTATCTCGACGACGGCAAGCCGCTGCCGGGTCTGTTCGACGAGACGTTGCGCAACCTGCGGGAAGTCTCGCCGACATACTATGGCTGCGCGCCGATCGGCTACGCATGGCTCGCTGACGCCATGGAGCATGACGAAGCGCTGCGCCGTTCGTTCTTCAGAAATCTCCAGAGCATGATCTACGGCGGGGCCGCCTTGCCGCGGCCGGTGTACGACCGCATCCAGGCACTCGCAGTCGCGGAGACCGGCTCGCGCATTCAGTTCATGAGCGTGTACGGGTCGACGGAAGCGAACAGCGTGACCCTCACTTACAAAGAGAACGTCGCGAGCGGAATGATCGGCCTGCCGGCGCCGGGCTCGGAGCTCAAGCTCGTGCCACGCGGCGGGAAGCTCGCTCTGTATGTTCGCGGTGACGCTGTGTTCAAGGAGTATCTGGGTCAGCCGGAGCTCACGGCCGAATCGTTCGACGACGAAGGCTATTTTCACACCGGCGATGCGGTGAAGTTTCTCGACGACGCAGCGCCGGAACAGGGACTGGTGTTCGACGGGCGCACCAGCGAGGACTTCAAGCTGACCTCCGGCACGTGGGTCGCCGCCGGCAACGTTCGTCTGAACCTGCTGTCCGTCGTCGACAAGCTGCTGGCCGATGTCGTCGTGTGCGGAGAGAACAAGCCGTACCTGGCTGTGATGGCCTGGCTGAAGGGCGCGGAGACCTCTGCTGTCGCCGATGCAATTGCGCGCTCGATCGCACACTACAACGCCGCGCATCCAGGATCGTCGACGCGGATCCGTCGCTTGCTGCTGCTGGATGCGCCGCCGTCGCCCGACGAGGTCAGCGAGAAGGGCTCGGTCAATCAGCGGCTGGTGATCTCGCGAAGAATGTCCGATGTCGAGCGGCTCTATCAGGATCCGCTCCACCCGCGCGTCGTTGACTTCGATCTGCCGGGTCGCAGGTAGCGCATTCGTGCAGCAGCGCTATGTCATGATGACCTGGCTGCTGGTCGCACTGCTCTTGTGCTACATCGATCGCGTCCTGATGTCGCTGGCCGCGATCGAGATGCAGAAGGAGTTCGGCTGGTCGGATTCCGACAAAGGCCTGGTGCTGTCCAGCTTCTTCGTCGGCTACCTGATCATGCAGATCCTGGGCGGCATCGTCGCCAACCGCTGCGGCGGCCGGAATACGTTTCTGCTGGCAGTCGTGTTGTGGTCGCTCTTCACCGGGCTCACACCGGCCGCCGCGTACTGGTCGTTCGGCGCAGTAGTGTTTGCGCGTTTCATGCTGGGGTTCGGCGAAGGCGCCGCCTATCCCGCGGCCTACAACCTGATTCATGGCTGGATGCCCGTCACGGAACGATCCCGTTCGATCGGCTTGATGACCGCAGCGGGTGCAGCCGGCACCGTGTTCGCGTTGCTGACCGTCGGCAGCATCATCGAGGCGCGTGGCTGGCCGTCGGTGTTCTATCTGTTCGGCAGCCTGGGAATCGTCTGGGCAGTCGCCTGGGCGCTCGTCATTCCGGCGACGCCGCCGGCTCTGACGAGCAAAGCGAATCGCAGCATTCCGTGGCGTCCTCTGCTCACGCATCCGGCCGTCCTGACTCTCTACCTGCTGTGTACTGCGGGCGGCAGCATCTCGTTCGTGCTGGTGAGCTGGCTGCCGAGCTACTTCGTCGATGAGTTTGGTTTGTCGACAGCGCAGGCAGGTGTCTACTCGGTGGCGCCGTTCGCAGTGATGGCAGTGGTGCCGATTCTCGCGGGCAGGTATGCGGACAAGCTGATCGCCGCGCAGATGAGCGTCCTCGATATTCGCAAGCGACTGGTGATCGCGGGCATGCTCGTCGTCGCGATCAGTCTCGCGCTGCTGCCACTGGCGCCCGCGGCCATTGCGTCAGTGATCCTCGCCTCGGTGTTGTTCGTTGGAATCGGCATTGCGGTGGTGGGGTACTCGCCGATCCCCGCCGAGCTGCTGCCGGGCCATGGCGACATCCTGTTTGGCTTCATGGCCGCTGCCGGTTCTTTGGCGAGTGCTGCCGCCGTGGCGCTCACGGGAGTTCTGCTGGAACAGACCGGATCCTATGCGGCCATGTTCATCGTGCTGGCCGTGCTGTCGCTGGCGGGCGTGCTGGCTTTTCAGGTTTTCGGCCAGGCGACGCCGATCGACGCGCGTCCGCGCGAACGCCTGCAGCTAGCGGAATAGAAAATTGTCGGTGTCTGCCTTGCGCACGAGCTCGTAGAAGCGATCCGCTTTCCACGGCATCTGCGTACCGACGCGGCCGTGCTCGTTGACGAAGTAGCCGCCGCGGCCTTCCGTGGTCCACAGCAGCGCGTGCATCTCCTCGTCCATCTTCCAGTTGTAATCGTCGAAGGCAGCCCGGCGCACTTCGACCTCCGACTTGCCGTCTTCGAGCATTTTCACCAGCAGCTCGCCGATGTAGCGCATGAAGATTTCCACCCATGAATGGAAACTGCCGCCGCGCACGCCGCTGTTCGGCCCGTAGAGCATGAAGAAGTTCGGAAAGTCGGGCAGCGTCATGGTCAGGTAGGCGCGCGCCCCGTCCTTGTTCCAGGCGTCCTGCACGCGCACGCCGTTTCGACCCTGGTAGTTGACGGGCCACAGGTACTTGGAGACTTTGAAGCCCGCGCTGAGCACGATCAGGTCGCACGGATGCTCGCTGCCGTCGTCGGCGATCACGCTGTTCGGCGTGATCCTTTGCACGCCGCGCGCAACCAGCTCGACGTTGTCGCGCAGCAGCGCGTCGTACCACGCGTTGTCGATGACCAGGCGGCGTGCGAGCGGCGGATGCGTCGGAATGAGCTTGCGGAACAGGTCTTCGCGCGTGCCCACCTTGCTGCGAATGAACTCCGTCAGCGCCGTCGCCAGCAGGTTGTTGCGCTCATTGACCTTGCCGCCCTGTGCGATCCACTCGGGATCCAGCGTCTCCATCTCCTGCTTCTGCAGGCTGCCGACGAAGTGCGAGTAGAGAAACCAGTTCGAGTAGGCCGGGAAGTTGTCGAGCAGCCAGCGTGTGTCCGCCGAGACCTGCTCGTGATAGCCGTTCACCGGCATGATCCAGTTTGCGGTGCGCTGAATCACCGTGACCTTGGCGGCGGTCTGCGCGAGGCGCGGCATCAACTGGCAACCGGTGGAGCCGGTGCCGATCAGAACGATGCGCTTGCCCGCGTAGTCGTAGCTGTGATCCCACGCCGTCGTGTGGAACATGCTGCCCTGGAAACTCTCGATGCCGGGAAGGTCGGGCAGGTTCGGCGTGCTGAACAATCCGCTGCACGAGATGACGACGTTGCTGCGCACGGTCTGCGTCGCGCCGTCAGGGCCGCGCAGCTCGAGCTCCCACTGCTTGCCGGCGTCATCCCACTCGGCGCGAGTCACTGACGTCGACAACTGGATCTTCGAGCGAATACCGTACTTGTCGACGATGTAGTCGAAGTACTCCTTCAATTCCGCGCGCGTCGCGAAGTAGCTCTTCCACGGATAGTTCTTCTCGAACTTGAACTGGTACAGGAAGGAGCTGATGTCGACGCGCGCTTCGGGGTAGTTGTTGAGCTGCCAGGTGCCGCCGATGTCCTGCTGGCGCTCGACGATGCGGTAGCGGATGCCGAGCCGATCCAATTGCACGGCGGCCGCGAGACCGCTGAACCCCGCGCCGACAATCGTCACGCAGAAGTCTTTGAGCCGCGCGGCCGGCGCAGCGCCGCTCCACGTCGCGTTACGCGGGTACGTCTCGAAGCCCATGTCCTCGTAGCCGAACTCGGCGTCACCGGGGCGCGGCGGGTGACCGGTGAACAGCGGCATCATCGCGATGACTTGCTCGCGCGTCGGATCGGGTTTCGGCCTGGCGCCGCTCAACAACCAGGCTGCAGCCTTCTCCGTGAGCTCGTCGCGATGCTCGCGGTCGAGAACGTAGGCCACGAGCGCGCCGCCTTGCACCGGACGCTCGAGCACTCTCATGCGGGCCAGGGATTCGTCGCCGGTCTGATGGTAGAGCGCGAGGCGCAATGCATTCAGGTTCGCCGACTTGAGCACGCGGCGAACGAATGCTGCGTCCAGCTTCGGGTCGGCGGTGAGTGCGTCGAGTGCCATGATGTCCGCCTAAAACCGGTGAGCTTCGTCGCGTCGGATCGTGATCTGCCGGACGCGCGCGAACCGCTCCTGCGCGTCGTCCGCAACGGTCCATGTCTGCGTCGTCCGGCTCGCAATGCCGCTGCCGTCCGGAAACAGCGCTTCGGATCGCATACCGACCGTCGCCGAGTAGTCGTGGTCGCCGAGCTTCTCCAGCGACAGGTCGCTGATGACGTGCGTGCTCGCGACCACGGAGGAGAGCGGACCCGCGACCCAGGCCGACAGCGCGTCGAAACTCTCAATGGGCGGCTCGATGAGATTCAAGCTGAACCTCTGCGCGAGCAGCTCGCGAAAAGGCTGCGGGTCGCGCCCGGGGTTCTCGACCAGCGCCATGAAGTAGTGAATGAGGCTGCGAACCCGGTTCTCCGCCTCGGCCGACCTGAACGACTCCGCCCGTTGACGCGTGCCTTCGGCGATGCGGACATCCGCGATATTCGGCAGGACGCCGTCCGTCGGTCGCATCACAGCGTGGCAGTGCGCCGACGACTTCATGACCTGGCCACTCACATTGAAGCAGTCGATCTCCGCATCGATGGCGACGGCGCCGTCGCTCTGCAGATGAACGGCGGATGCTTTCAGGAAGTGTGCGGACGCGCCGCCGGCCTGGTCGTGGCGCTGCAGCCAGGAGTAGAGCTGGGCGAGCGCGGCATGCTTGCGATAGCTCTCCCTGAGCCGCTGCTCCCGGTCCTGTGCTGCCTCGGTCATCGGCCGGCGCCCCCGTCACAGGTTAGTTATGTCGGTCAGTAATGTAGCATACAGTGGAGATGGCAAGTAAAGGATTCGAGACCGCTTTTCGGTGGCCGTGGCGTGGTTCGGCGGGGAAGCGCGTCTGGAGGGACAGGGGAGGTCTCACATGCACACTTCGATCCGCACCACGCTCGGATTCCTGGTCCTCGGACTGACCGTTGCCGCTTGCGGCGGTGGCGGAGGGGGAGGCGGACCCGGCTCGTCATCGCCGCCTCCACCGCCGGTCACTATCGCTCCGTTGACTCTGTCGAGCAGTGCTCCCGCCGACGCGGCGACCGATGTCTCCCGCACTGTTGTGCCGCAGCTGGTGTTCTCGGCAGCGGTCGATCCCACGACTGTCGTTCCTGCCAACTTCGTGCTGAGCACTTCGGCCGGCGATCAGCCCGTCGCTGTCAGCGTCGCTGGCACGCAGGTCACGATTACCCCAAGCAGCGATTTGCAGCCCTCGCTGCTCTATTCGCTCACCGTCAGCACGGATGTGCGAGGCACGGCGGGTGAACAGTTGGCAGGCGCGCTCTCGCTCACCTTCACGACCGGCGGCGGCGCGTGGGGTGTTGCAACCTTGGTCGAAGCCGATGACGGTGATGCGCACAATCCCGAGACTGCGATCGACGCCGCCGGCAATGCGTTTGCCGTGTGGGACCAGAGCGACGGCACGCGCGCGAGCATCTGGGCAAACCGAGCTACGCCTGTCGACGGCTGGGGCGCAGCTGGCGTGCGTGAGAATAGCGACGGCGATGCGTTCTCACCGCACGTCGCGGTCGACGACAGTGGCAATGCACTCGCTGTCTGGCAGCAATCGGACGGCACGCGACACAACATCTGGTCGAGTCGCTACACGCCCGCAAGCGGCTGGTCGACGCCGGTGCTCGTCGAAAACGATCCGGAAGAAGCCGGCAGCGTGCAGATCGCGCTGAACGCAAACGGCGATGGCTTCGCGGTGTGGACACAAGTGAGCACGATTCGTCCGGCCGTGGTGTGGGCACGTCGCTACGAAGCTGCAAGCGGTTGGGGCGCGGCGACGCGCGTGCAGTCCAATACGGGCGGCGACGGATTTCTGCCGCAGATCGCGGTCGATCCTGCCGGCAATGCAGTAGCGATCTGGCACCAGACGGATGGCGCGCGCTACAACGTCTGGGCGAATCGCTTCGTCGTCGGCACCGGCTGGGAAGGCGGCGCCTTCGTCGAGAACGACAACACCGGCGATGCGCAGTATGCGGAAGTCGGTATGGACACGAATGGCAACGCCATCGCCGTCTGGCAGCAGTTCGACGGCACGCGCTTCAACATCATGTCGAATGTTCTGCCGAGCGGCGGCAGCTGGGCGACGGCCGAACCGATCGAAAACGATATCAATCCGTCGACGTTGCCGCAGATCGCTGTGAACGCAGCGGGCGAAGCACTCGCAGTATGGATGCACGAGCAGGACGGCGGCGAAGGACAAGACGTGATGGTCAATCGCTACGTGCCGGGGAGCGGCTGGGGAGCTTCCGCACCGCTCGACGCCACCGATCGCTCCGCGATCTTGCCGAAAGTCGTACTGAACTCGAGCGGCATCGGTCACGCGATCTGGATGGAAGGCGACGGCACGCGCTTCAACATCATGGCGAGTCGCTACACGCCGGGGAGCGGATGGGGAGCGCCGGCGCTGATCGAAATGGAATCCGGCGACGCGTTCAATCCATCGATTGCGATCAATGCCAGCGGCACGGTGCAGGCGATCTGGCGCCAGTACGACGGAAGTCGCTACAACGTGTGGGGGAATCGCTTCGAGTAGATCAGGAAAGTGTCCGCGCTGTGTCGCGGATGGCGAAAAACTTCCCGGCTCCGGTAGAAATCGCGGCAAGCTATGCATACTTGCGACCGCGACATCAGAACTATCGCACCTGGGGGTTTCATGCGCTCTGCAGTGTTGACCGGACTCATCGCCACCGCTTTGCTTGCTGCTTGCAGCAAAGCACCCGCACCGCCCGCGGCAGCACCGCCGCCGAAGGCTGCCGTCGGCACCTTTGGTGTCGATCTCGATGCGATGGATACCAGCGTCAAGCCGGGCGATGACTTCTATCGCTATGTCAACGGCAAGTGGCTCGACACCTTCCAGATCCCCGCCGATCGAGCCGGCTATGGCACGGGCAGCGTGGTCTTCGACAAGACCGAGGGAGATCTGCACGCCATCCTGGATGAGTTGTCGGCGAGCAAGCTGGCGCCGGGCAGCGTGGACCAGAAGGTCGCCGATCTCTACGCCGGCTGGATGGACGAAGCGGCGATCGAGGCGCGCGGCCTCGAGCCGTTGCAGCCCTACCTGGCGCAGATCGACGCGGTCAAGGACAAGGCCGGCCTGATGAGCCTCATCGGCACCATCGACTTTGAGGCGCCGTTCGCCGTGTCGCTGCAACCCGATACCGCGGATCCGACGCGGTACACCGTGTGGGTCGGACAGTCGGGGCTCGGCATGCCGAACCGCGACTACTATCTCAACAAGGGCGCCAAGTTCGACGCCTATCGCGCGGCCTACGCCGCGTACGTCGCGAAGATCTTCGAGTTGCTGGGCGACAAGAATCCGGCCGCTTCTGCCAAACAGGTGATCGGCGTCGAGAACAAGATCGCCGCCGTAGCGTGGACGCCGGAGCGCCAGCGCAAAGTCAGCGAGGTCAACAATCCGATGGACCTGGCGGGCCTCGCGAAGCTGGTGCCGAACGTCGACTGGAAGGTCGTGCTCGGCGGCGTCGGTCTCGGCGACGAGCAGAACTTCATCGTGCAGGAGACGACCGCGATTCGAGACGGTGCGAAGCTCCTCGACAGCGAGTCGCTCGCCGCGTGGAAGGCGTACATGACCTTCCACTTCGTCGACTCGTACTCAACCGATTTGACGAAGGCGATCGATGACGCGCAGTTCGCGTTTCACTCGAAGGCGCTGCTCGGCGTGGAGCAACGCCGCGATCGCTGGAAGCGCGGCCTCACGCTGGTCGACTCGGCGATCGGCGAAGGACTCGGCGAGGTCTACGTACGCAAACATTTCCCGCCCGAGACCAAGGCGAAGATGGACACGCTCGTGGCGAACCTGCGCGCGGCGCTCAAGCAGCGGCTGGCGACGCTCTCATGGATGGACGATGCGACGCGAGCGGAAGCGCTGAAGAAACTCGATTCCTTCGAGCCGCGCGTCGGCTATCCGGACAAGTGGCGCGATTACTCCGCGCTCAGCATCGATCGCGGCAAGCACTTCGAGAACTCGCGCAACGCGCGCGTGTTCGAGTGGGAGCGCAACGTCAAGCGCCGGCACGAGCCCGTCGATCGCGGCGAATGGTTCCTCACGCCGCAGACGGTCGACGCATACTACGATCCGACCAAGAATCAGATCACGTTCCCGGCCGGCATCCTGCAGCCGCCGTTCTTCGATCCGAATGCCGATCCGGCGGTCAATTACGGCGCGATCGGCGCGATCATCGGCCATGAGATCGGTCACGGCTTCGACGACCAGGGCCGCGAGTTCGACGGTTCCGGCAAAGTGCGCAATTGGTGGACGCCGCAGACGAACGCGAGCTTCCTCGATGCGACGAAGAAGCTCGGTGCGATGTACTCGGGCTACTGCCCGCTCGAAGGCGCCTGCGTGAACGGCGACCTCACGATGGGCGAGAACATCGGAGACGTCGGCGGACTCGAAATGGCGTACACCGCGTACAAGCTCTCGCTCAATGGACAGGAGGCGCCCGTCATCGACGGCTTCACGGGCGATCAGCGCTTCTTCCTGTCCTTCGCGCAGGCTTGGCGCGGCAAGACGCGCGATGATGCTTTGCGCGCGCAGATGCTCACGGATCCGCACTCGCCGCGCACCGCGCGCGGCACGTTCCCGGAGCGCAACATGGACGCGTGGTACGCGGCCTTCGACGTGAAGCCCGGCGACAAGCTGTATCTCGATCCGAAGGAGCGCGTGCGCATCTGGTGAGCCTCATCGCAGCGCAAACGACGCCCTGACGCTGCGGGGCGTCGTGTCCACGTCGACAACGCAGAAGGCCTGATCGAGAACCTGGTCGCAGCCCGACCAGGTCACCCGCGGATGACTGGCGCGCAGCGTTACTCGGGTGCCGGGCGCAAAGTCTTCGCTGCAGTCGCTGTCCGGCGCGGCAGAACAGTCGATGCCCGCCGGATTGCTCTCGACGCTTTCGGTTCCATTGGGATCGCTCAGCTCCACGTTCAATCGTGCCGGCGCGCTCGCCTGCTCGAATCGAGCCGTGCAGGTGAGGTTGTGCGAAACGACCAGGTCGATGAGCGGCGCCGTGCCGAATGAGGCGCAGTCGCCGCCCCAGCCCACGAAGAGTTGACCGAGGTCGGGATCGGCCTGGAGCCTGACGGTCGTGCTGCCGGGAAAGAAACGCGCCTCGCAGCCGCCGCCGACGATCCCTTCGCGACAATTGAACGTTCCGGGAGGAACGTCACGCACGCTGCCTGCACCCGAGACGCGGATCGACAGCAGTTCGATGTTCGGCGGCTCGAAGCGGGCGATGCAGTGCAGATCGCGATCGAGCCTGAGGGTGAGCGAGGTGATGGTGCCGGAGCTTGCGCAGTCGCCGCCCCAGCCGAGGAACCTGGCGCTCTCATCGCTCCCGCGCCAATCGTCGTCGGGACGGGCGGTGACACTGATCGGCGTATCGCGGTTGAAGCGGCCCGAGCAACTTTCGACGGGAGTGTCTTCGGAACAGTTGATGCCGCTGTCGGTGTTGATGAAGCCGGGTCCCTCGATATCGAAGCTCAATGAGAACTGCGGTAGCGGCAGCGGTGGACCGAACTCGGCTTCGATACTGCGATCGGCGTCGAGCACGACCACGCATTCGAGACTCGTGCCGCCGCTGTCCTCATCGCAAGCGCTGCCCCAGGAGCGGAAGTGCTCGATTTCCGCGCGCAGCACGACGCGCGTACCTCGCGGAAAGGTTGCAGTACAGAACTGATCGCCTGCGCCGGTGCCGCACGAGATTCCCCGCGGCTCGCTCGTCACGACGCCCAGCTCTTCACCCGACTGCGCAATCGTGAGTGTGACCTGCTCGCCCGCGGGCAGCGGCTCCGCGGAATTCGCGGTGCCGAGACACTGGCGCGCGGTGATGACCTGGGGCCGTTCGAGCGGCACGCGCGTTTCGGTAAAGGCGGGCAGGGGAGAAGACTGCAGGGAGGCCACCGGCTCCAGCGGCGTCGCAGTCGGCGCGAGCACCGAGACGACTTCGAGGTGCGATCCGGTGAACGCGCCGAGATCGGCATTGCAGCCCGGCGCGATGAGTCCGTCCGGTCCGAGCCGCAGGATCCAGGCCTCGCGGCGATCGCCCATCGAATCGCTGTGCGCGGCGACGATGGCGCCGCCGTCGGCGGTCGGAAGCATCGTCTCGAAGAACTCTTTCATGAGTCCGCCGTACAGCCGGCTCCAGACCAGATCGCCGTCGCGATTCAGTTTGATGAATGCCAGGTTCGACTGCCCGGGCGTGCTCGAAATCGTATGATTCTGGCCGTCGACCACTTTCTCGAGGATACCGTCGCCGGCTATGAGCAATCCTCCGTCCGTCGTCTGGATGATCTGTCGCAAGTCGATCGCGAAGTACTGCTGCTGCAGGGAATAGCCACGTGACCAGATCGGCTCACCTTCCGTGTCAGTGCGTACGACACGTATCGAGCCGCTGTCGCGGCCGCCGGCCGCAAGCAGCACGAAACCGTCGTCCGTTGCGGCGAGGGATTCGAAGGGCACCGGTTCATCGTGACGATCCGTCGCTTCGCTCAGCGCCTTCTCCCAAAGAATGGTGCCGTCCGAGTCCACGCGACTCAGCACGCCCGCGCCGCCGAGCGCGACATAGCCACCCGCGACTGCCACAAGCCGGTCGGTGTCGAACGGGCCGGATGCGATCGGCTGCGTCTGCCAGACGACTGCACCGCTCGCGTCGACTTTGATGAGCCGGTGCGCACGCGAGAGCCGCTCCTCGCCAGGGGTCAGGTCGGTGCGCAACGAGACGGTCTGTACGGCAAGCACGACGCCGCCATCGCCGCTCGCCACGACTCCACGCACGCCGTATGCATCGTTGCTTTCCGGGGTCAGCGCGCGCTGCCACTCGATTTCACCGCCGGTGATTCGTACGAGCCAGATCCGGCTGGCGGGTCGGGTCTCGCCGACCTCTCCCCAGGTGACATCCGCGACTGCGACGTAGCTGCCCCGCGCAACTTCGACTATGCCCCTGGGCTGCTCGGAGTCGAAGCGCGGCGCGAAGGAAGGCGAACGCTCGATCACCGCTGCGGCTGAGTACGGCACGTAGGGCTGGCCGCCGTACGAGTACACGAATCCTCCGTCCTGATCGATCGTCGTCGTCCAGCGTCCGCCGGTGGCGTACGCCGGCTCGACTCGCGGGAACAGGTGCAGCGTGCCGTCGATCTGGGCGAGTTGCGCGTCGGTTTCCACGGAGACACCGCTGCCGCGATGACCTTGCTCCGAGCCGACGATCTGCAGGCGATCGCCGCGCACTTTCAGCGCATCGATGCTCTGGAAAGTCGTGAGCGTCCGTCCACTGACGGCGTGACCGGAGTCGTCGAGAACTTCCAGGCGCGAGAAGGCGGGCACGCCGCCCGGCCGGTACTCGTGACCGCCGACGAGCAGATGACAAACCGGGCCGCTCGCGCCCGGCTCGCACAGCTGCTCGACAGCCTGATAATTGCGGAACGCATCGAAGTGACCGCCCCATTGCACCTCGAGATCGCGGCTCACTTTCAACAGCCGGCTCGGCCACAGAATCGCGAACCCGTCGTCGCGCACGCCGTCACGCGCTGACGAAGCGCCGGAATCATCCGTCTGGATGACTGCCACCGCCTCGCCGAAGTAACTCTGTTCGGTCGGGATTTCCAGGTGCGCGAGCGATTGTCCATTCGAGCCGACGCGATCGATGAGAATCAGGTCGTCGCCGCTCGGCGAGCTCTCATCGTACGAAGAGATCGCACGCACCAGCAGCGCCGAGCCGTCCGCCGCCGGGCGCACGATCGGATGCGTGGCGGGGCCGTCGAACTGATCCTCGGTGTAACGATGTTGTCCGAGCAGTCGGCCATCCTCGTCGAGGCGCAGCACGACCGTCGATTCGGCGCCGAAGAAGACATTGCCGCCCGCCGAGGAGTAGTCGTCGTCGATCGACTGCGCGTGCCCTGTGTCGAACGATTCGCGCGCGGTGCGCACGTTCGCGACGCTGCGCCCGACGGCCCAATAGCCGCCGCCTGTCGCGGGATAGAGATCGACAATACGGTCGTGGGCCGCCGGCGCGTCGATCGAGTGCAAGTCATCCGGAAACTGCGACGCGGATCCTTCCAGGTAGGAGTACTCGCGCCAGGCGCCGCTGTCATAGGAGCGCGACCATTCGACCGAGCCGGTGGCGCTGAGCTTGCGAATCAGGAAGTCGTGCCCGGTGTCCCGCATCTTGATCGAGCCGGCCGCGATGTAACCGCCATCGGGTGTGCGATGCATCTGCGAGGTCATGATCGTCGCCTCGCCGGGCTCATCGCTCTCGAAGCCTTCGCCCAGCAGCAGTTGCCACTCGGAGTCGCCGTTCGCATCGATTTTGCCTACCCACATGTCGTCCGGGTCATGATCGCGACCATTCGGATCGACCCAGCCGCCCCAGCCGCCGACAAAAACGTAGCCGCCTTCCGCGGCCGGCACCGCAACGAGCGCGGAGTTGTTGCGCGCGTCGCCGAACGCCTTCGCGAAAGTCGCGGCCGCCGGAATACCGTTCGGATCCGCGTCGCGCGGCGGCGTGCCTGTGCCGGTGCAGCCGGCGAGGACGAGCACGATAGATGCGAGCGCGCGCTTCACCATTGCCACACCCGCTCGTATCGGTCGTAGATCGATGCCAGCGAGCTGCGCGGCACCGGCTGCACTCCATCGATCAGGCGATCGTGCGGAATGGCGCGCTCATCGAGATCGTCCTTCACCACGAACACTTCGGCGCCGTTTGCGAGGAGAGAGCGCAGCGCAGCGACTACATCCGGCGGATGACGCTGCGCCCACGCGCCAATGCGCAGCGCGTCCGGACTCTGTCCGTGCACCGCATAGCTGGCGGCGGTGCCGCAGAGAAGAATGCCGAGCTTGCCTCCCGCGCCCTGCATCGCCTGCGTCATCCACAGGACGGGGTCATCCTGCTCTTCGAGCGTCGCGCGATAGGCCGTACCCAGAACCTGCAACGTTTTCATCGGGGCTGCTCCTAGCGCGTCGCGATCACGAGCGTGTTGTTAGATTCGAGCGACATTCGCCAGAAGTCGGCCGGCGAGCCGCGGCGCACGCCGTCGACGACCTCGCCGACGCCGCGCTCGTCGACGCACAAGCCGCAGTTCACCCAGTCGAGCTTGACGCTGCGCGCGGCAGCGAAATCGAACAGCTCCTTGATCCAGATCCGCGGCAAGGGGTGCTCCTCCTGCGTCGCATCGCGTCCGTGAACCGCGTTCGCATGTGCGCTCTGGCGCGCGAACGGCAGCGCCACCGCGCCTTCGTAAGCAAATACGTTCACGTCGTGACCACGCTCGATCGCTGCGTGAATCAGGCGAAACGCGGTGACCGTGCGCGTGCTCTCGAATGGCGGGTCCATCAGCAGGAACGTGAGACGGATAGGTGCGGTCATGAGGTCAGCTCCAGAGAGTGGTCCAGCCCGCGGCCAGCCGGGTGACGAGCGCGCCGATCGGCGCTGCGGTCACGCCCGGACGCAGCTCTTCGGGATCGATGCCGCGCTCGCGCAGCGAGAAGTCATCGGCCAGCACGTCGATGGAGGCGGCGAGCAGCGGTCCGAGCGGGTCACGAGGCGCGCGCGAACGCGAGGCGAAGACGCCGTTCTGCACCATGAACAGCGTGACTGCATGACCGCGCTTCTTCATTTGCAAAGCGAGGTCGGCGACACGCGCTGTCGCGGTGAGCTCGAGCGGGTCTTCGGACAGGATGATTACGTAACGTTGGGTCATGGCGTCGATCCAGACAGGGGTTCCTGTCTGGGATTACGGAATTTCACGCGCGCACAGGGCACGCGTGTCGAACGCCGTCAGGGAAGGGAATGCAGGAGCTTGCCGTCGACTGCGAGAGGGGACTTGCTGAGGATGGCTCGCGTGCGCGCACTGACTTCGCGCGCTCGCTGCCGCTGGCCGGCGGCCTCCAGGCCGCGGGCATACCAGGCGCCCGCTTCGCCGGCCCAGCGATTGGTCGCATCGAACTGTTGCCAGAACTCGTCAGCTGCGCGCAGATGCTCGAGCGCGCGCCCGTTCGATCCCGCCGCAAGATGCGCGCGGCCCAGTCCGAGCAGCACGTCCGCACGGCGCGGCCCCGTTTCCTGCAATCGTTGCAGGAGCTCGGCGGCTTCTTCGAGGTAGCGCAGCGCCAGCGCGACGTCCGGGCCAGTGCGATCGAGCTCCACGAGTCCGAGCTGCGTCAGGACCTCGGCCCGGAACCTGTCGGCGTTGCCGCCTGGACCGATTGCAGACAGTCCTTCGAGCGACAGGTCGCGCGCGGCGTCGTAGTCGCCCGCGAGGCGTTCGATGGCGCCGGCGGATCGGAAGGTATCGCTCGGCAGGTACAGCGGATCGCGAAATCTCGTGCGGTACGCGACCAGGACAGGTTCGATGACCGTGCGTGCTTCATCGGTCCTGCCGAGATAGGCCAGCGCCAGCGCGCGGTTGCGCCGCTTGATCGTCGTTTCCTCGTGCTCGGCGCCGAAGATGCGCGCGTAGCCCCGCTCGCACTCGTCCAGATCCGCCAGCGCCTTCACTGCGTCGCGCGCCATCAGATGCGCGACTCCGCGCAGGCCGAGCGGGCTCAGATACGTAAACGAGTCGCGCTGCGCAGTCGTGCCGAGTATCGCCAGCGCACTGTCGAGATGAGCGATGGCCGGGCGCAGCCGGCCCATGCGCATCTCATAGCGCGCGAGATGCGAGTACAGCAATCCGACTGACGAGCTCGCCGGGCCGTACACATCGATGGCATGCGCGAGCGTCGTTTCCAACTGTCGCACGGCGGAGTCGAGGCGGCCGGCATTCCCCAGCGCGCGCCCGTAAACCTCGCGCGCGGTAATGAGGCGAGGATGTCTGGGGTTTGCGCCGTGAATGGATTGTGTGAGCTGGAAGGCGCGCTCGGCGGCCTGCAGCGCGAATTCCTGCGTGACGTCTGCGTATTCGTATGACTCGGCGAGCAGCACGGCCGCTGCAGCGGTGCGCGGGTCGCGTTCACCGAAGTCTTTTTCCGCGAGTGCTAACGCCTGCTTTGCCGTCGAGCTCGCTGGCTCGTATTCACCGGCATCGATCTGCAGGTGAGCCCGGCTCTCGAGCACGAAATAACGGTCGGCCGGATCGACCTGCGAGCGTGCGGCGAACGTTCGATCCACCTGATCGAGCTCGCGACGCATCTCCTGCGTGCGCCCGCGAAAGCGATGCACGCCGATCATGGTCATGCGAGCACGAAGTGTCAGCTCATGCTCGGGCCCCAGGATGTTGGCGCTTTCGCCCAACGCCGCACGCGCGGCCTCTTCGGCTGCGTCGAAGTCCTCGAGATTCAGCAGACTCGCAGCGATCAACGTGAGCATCTCGATCCGCAGCTCCGGACGCCCGTTAAGGGTGTCGACGCGCTGGCGTGCCTGTCGCAGGAGATCGGCCGCCGAGAGCACGCGTCCTTGTCCCCGATACGGATCGACCTCACGGATGGTCGTGGCAAGGAATTCCTGAATCTGCGCGGCCCGCCGCGCTTCCGCGCGCGCAGCGCGGGCTTGCCAGATCGATACGCTCGCGCTCGCGAGGATGCCCGTCGTGAGGATGGCGATGCCGGTGACCAGGGCCCGGTTCCGGCGCACGAACTTGGCGAGCCGGTAACCCAGCGTGTCTGGCTGGGCCAGCACCGGTCGGTGACCGAGGTGGCGCTCGATGTCGTCGGCGAGTGCGCTGACCGTGGCGTAGCGCTCGGCGGGAAGTTTCTTGAGCGCCTTGAGTGCAATCGTATCGAGATCGCCGCGCAGCTCCCTGCGCCAGGGTGCCGGGCCTTCGGCCTGGCTCGGGCGCGGCGGATCCGTGTCAGCGATGGCTTTTTCGAGTGCGGCGCGGGAGCCCTGCGGCAGCCGGTACGGCCGCGCCTGGCTGATGAGCTCATACAACAAAACGCCGAGAGAGTAGACGTCCGTTGCAGTCGAAACGGGTTCGCCGGCGATCTGCTCCGGCGCGGCGTAGTCGGGCGTGAAAGCCTGAGCGGCGAGCTCCGTGTGTTGCGCGCCGTCCGCCAGCTCGGGGTCGAGGAGTTTCGCGATTCCGAAATCGAGCAGGCGAACTTCGCCGCTCGGCGTCACCAGGATGTTCGCGGGCTTCAGGTCGCGATGCACGACCAATTGCGTGTGCGCATATGCGACGGCGCGCGCGACGCGCAGAAACAAACGCAGGCGGTCGCGCAGGCCGGGCTGCGCGACTGCGCAGTACGCGTCGAGCGGCCGGCCTTCGACATGCTCGATCGCAAGATACGGCTGCCCGGTGGCGCTGATTCCGGCGTCGTAAAGTCGTGCGATGTCTGGATGAGTGAGCCCCGCGAGGATCTGCCGCTCACGCGCGAAACGTTCCGCGAGCACTCCGCGCCGCCACACTCCTTGCGGCAATTTGAGCGCGACGGGCCGGCGAATGAGCCCGTCGCTGCGCTCGGCCAGCCACACGGTGCTCATCCCGCCGCGCCCGAGCTCGCGAATCAGTCGATAGCCGCCGACGAGATCGCCCGCGGTTTCGGTTTCGACTTTCAGCGAGGCGAGCTCGGCGTCGGTGGCGTGCATCGCCGGCAGTGCACCGAGAAAATCCCGGGTCGCGACGCGGGCGCTGCGCGCAAGAATGACTTGCAGGCGCGCCTTGAGGCCGCTGTCCTGCAGGGATTCCAGCCATTGTCCGCGCGCCTCGACCGGCAGGTCGAGCGCCGCGTCGAGCAGCTTGCTCAGCTCGGACCAGCCGCCCGGTTCAGATTCCAGCCATCTAGTCACTTTCTTATATACGTGCTGGCTGCTGCAGATGGGACAGCTACTCGAAACCGAGCGCGTCGGCGAGCAGCAGCCGCGCCTTCTCCCAATGCCGGCGCACCGTGCGAACGTGAATGCCGAGCGACTCGGCGATGTCCGCTTCGCTCAGGCCGCCGAAGTAGCGCAACTCGACTACGCGCACCAGCTTCTCATCGAGCGTGGCCAGGTGCTCGAGCGCTTCGTGTACGCGCAGCACTTCCTCTTCGCCAGTGCTCACGGCGTTGCTCACGGCGGTGTCGAGCGTCACGTGCAGCGCGTCGCCGCCGCGGCGTTGCGCGAGTCGCTCGCGGGCGAAGTCGACGATGACCGATCGCATCACGCGGCCTGCGTAATTCAGAAAGTGCGCACGGCTTGCGGCGTTGAGGCGGCCCGCCTGCACGAAACGCAGGAAGGACTCGTGCACTAGCGCGGTCGTGTCGAGAACGACGTCGCGTCCGCCGGCGCGCAATCGGGAGCGGGCGAGCTCCCGCAGATCGTCGTAGGCGATCTTGAACAGCTCATCGAACGCCGCGCTGTCCCCGGCCTGCGCCTGCCCGATCAGATCGGTGATGGAAGACGCCCCGCTCATGGGCCCGATGATAGTGCACTCATCTACTCCTTCGGGAGCGGCAATAAAGCATTCTTATAGATCCCATTAAATGTATTGGCTAACGGCCTTTGCGTTTGCTCGTCTACGATCCCGCCGTCTTACTACAGCCTTGCAGGATGCAAAGCACACACACTTACTGGGGGTCTGTCTGTGATCATTCCTGCACGTTGTCCGACGCGTCTCAAGGCCAATTCCGCTGTCGCAGTTGTCAGCTCACCGGTCACTGCCGCAGTGCTCATCGCCCTGTTCGGTACGCCAGCCGGCGCTGCAGAGCCTTCCAATGCAAGGCCGGGCAGCCTCGAGGAAATCACCGTCACGGCGAGCCGCCGTAACCAGACGACGGAAGAGGTTCCGTATGCGATCTCGGTGGTTTCGCCCGAGACGATTGCCGCGAACTCGGTGACCGACCTCTCGACGCTGATGCGGCAGATCGGCGTTTCCGGTGCCGCCGGCGCGCGGACCTCGTCGGTCAGTTTCCCGATCATCCGCGGACTCAACGCCAGTCCCGCCGCTGCGAGCTTTCGCACGTTCGAGCAGCGGCCGGTCGGGGTTTACTTCGATAACTCACCGATCGCGGGCTACTTCCAGCTGCAGGACATCCAGCGCATCGAAGTTCTGCGCGGACCCCAGGGCACGCTCTACGGCGCAGGCGCGCTGGGCGGCGCACTGCGCGTGATTCCGAACGCGCCGGAGCTCGGCAAGTTCTCCGGCACCGTCGATGGACGCCTCGGCCAGGTGGAACACGCCTCAGATCCGAGCTACACGGGCAGCGCGGTGGTGAATCTCCCGGTGGGCGACACCTTTGCTTTCCGGGTCGCGGGAAATTACGAGAAGCAGCCTGGATACATCGATGTCTACGGGCTGTTGCGACGCGAGGGAACGGACGGCGCGCCCGTGCTGGCGGACCCCTCCGACCCCGTCAACAGCCCCGGCGTCTACTACAACAAGGAGGACTGGAACGATCAGACGACTTTCACCGGACGCGCCAGCGCGCTCTGGCAACCCACCGACGCGTTCAGTGCACAGCTGGCCTTCACGCACGGCAAGGCCGATGGCCACGGCAATCCAAGCAACAACTCGCTGTTCCCGGGCGGGCCGAATCTCATCGACCCCAGAATCACTTTGCCTGCGGGCGGCGACTACAAGACGTTCGCCTCGACCGAGCAGAACTACACGCGTACGACCCAGCTCACCAGTCTCGATCTGAGCTACGACGTTGGCTTCGCGACCCTGTCCTCGACGACGTCCTATCTCGACACGGAAGGCGCGTTCCGTACCGACACGAACTATCTGCTGATGCAACCGCTGCTGGTCGCATATGTGCCGTTCTACGCGGGGCTGCCGATCAACCCGCGATGGATCAACACCAACCACACCGACGATAACTCGCATTCCTTCAGCCAGGAGGTCCGGCTCGTATCGAATACCGGCCCCGACAAGAAGTGGGACTACGTGGCGGGTCTGTACTACCAGAAGGAGATGCGCGCCGGCGTGTTCGCGAATTTCAGCCCCGGCACTCCGGAGCGGGCTGCCGCGCAGGGTTGCGTTCTGCCCGTGCTGCTCGGGGGGTGTGCGCCCATTACCGGCCCGGACTCTGCGGCGAACCACCAGACGGACCGGCAGGAGTTCGAAGACAAGTCCGCCTTCGGCGAGCTGACCTGGCACTTCGCGCCGAACTGGCAGGCCACCGCGGGACTGCGCTATTTCAAACAGGATTTCACGGATACTGCGCGCTCCATTCTCTACACGTTTGGCGGCATCGATTCGGGCCTGAACACGAAGAACTCGTCGGAGTCGAAGACGCTCGGGAAACTGGGCGTTGGTTGGGAGTACGCGGACCAACAGCACGTCTATGCACTGTGGTCGCAAGGCTTCCGTCGCGGCGGCGCGAACGGCCTGTTGCTGCCGACCGGTCCGTTTGCGGACCTCGCGCCGCAGGAATACAAGCCCGACACCGTCGACAACTACGAATTTGGCTTCAAGGGCCGGGCCGGCACGTTCTCCTACACCATCGATGCGTTCTTCATCGATTGGAAAGACCCGCAGGTGTCCGGTCTCACGCCCAATGCGAACTTCGCGGTCTGGAATGCCAAGAGCGCCGAGTCGAAAGGCATTGAGTTCGAGCTGAACACGCCGCTGGGCCTCCCTGGACTTTCATTGATGGCGAGCGGCACGTACGCGGATGCGACGCTGACCGAGGACTACCTCATTCCCGACATCCTCGGCAACATCGAGGGCAAGAAGGGACAGCAGTTGCCGGGCAGCCCCAAGAAGAGCGCGGCCGCGACGCTGCTCTACTCGCACAACCTGGGCGCCGAGTCCAACCTGTTGCTGACACTGAACGACACCTACACCTCGGAGGTCGTCACCAGCATCTTCGCGATCCTGGGCGTACGGCCGATCACCGTTCCGAGCCTGAACCTGCTGAATGCATCGGCCGCGATTACCAGCGGCCAATGGAACTACGGCATCTATTCGACGAACGTGACGAACAAGCGCGTGATTCTGGGCCAGTCGTCTCCGGCCGCCACCTTCTCGTATCAGGAGACGGCCAACCGGCCCCGTGAGATTTACCTGCGGGCCTCGTATTCGTTCTGAGCGAACGGAGGTAGGTGAGGGCACATACTATACGCATGGAGCCCTCACAGCCCCCTGCCGATGTCCAGGCCTACCATCTCATGGCGGCGGGCCGGTTCGCGGAAGCGTTGCCGCTGGCTGAAGCGGCGCTCCGTGGGCAAGAGGTCTGCCTGCCCGCGCACGGAATGCTCGCAATGATCCTGCTGCATCTCGGGCGTCGTCAGGATTCCGTGCGCGTGATCGAGCAGGCTTTGCAATTGCAGGCAGGTTCGGCCGAGGCGTACAACGCATTGGCTCACGCGTCACAGATCCTCGGCAATCACCAACGTTGCAACGAGCTGTATCGACGCGCTGCCACGCTGGCGCCGGATGATTGGCGCTTCTGGCACAACCTGGCATCCAGCGAGCGCAGCATGGGGCGGCTGCGCGAGGCCGAGGAAGCCTGCGATCGCGCTATCGCTCTGGATCGGACTCGCTACGCCGACTATCAACTGCGCTCGGAACTGCGAGTGCAGACGGTCGATAGCAATCATGTCGCGGAGCTGCAGCGCGAGCTCGCGCGCCCTGACGTCGATGACCGCGCGCGCTTGTTCCTGGGCTACGCACTTGCCAAGGAGCTGGACGACCTGCAGCGCTACGACGAAGCGTTCCAGCATCTCGCCGTTGCATCGCGTATTCGGCGGCGCAACCTGAAGTACGACGTTGCGGTCGATGAACGCAAGCTGCGACGGATCGAAGAAGTGTTCCCGCAGGCTCTCGTGCGCGCGACCGCGGCAGACTCCGGCTCAGCGGCACGCTTCATCTTCATTGTCGGCCTGCCGCGATCCGGCACCACGCTGCTCGAGCACATGCTGACAGGCCTGCCAGGTGTGCGATCGAATGGCGAGACCGAGAATTTCTCGCACGCCTTGATGGGAGCGGCGGCGCGAGATCGCGGCGATGTCTTTGCCGGCGCCGCGGCTGCGGATCCGCAGGCCGTCGCGGCGAAATACGCGGAGTTGGCGGACGCCCAGGGAGGAGGCGGCAGCATCATCGAAAAGCTGCCGATGAACTATTTGTACCTCGGCGCCATCCATCGCGCATTGCCGGGCGCGAAGCTGGTGCTCGTCAGCCGCGAGCCCGTCGACAGTTGCTTCGCAATGTATCGCACTCTGTTCGGCGAGGCTTATCCGTTCAGCTACGACATCGACGATCTGGCGAGGTATTACGCAGCCTACGAGCGGCTGATGAATCACTGGCGGGCGTGTCTCGGCGGCACGCTCTGCGAGATCACGTACGAAGGCCTGGTGAAAAATCCGGCGCAGGTCGGCGCGAGGGTCGCGGCGTATTGCGGCCTGCAATGGCGCGAGCAGGCCGTGCAGGTCGAGAATCGCTCGATGGTGTCGATGACCGCCAGCGCTTCGCAGATACGCCAGCCGATCTACAGCTCATCGTCGGGGCGATGGCTGAGATACAGGAAGCATCTGGAGCCGCTGATTCAGGCGTTGCGACGCGAGCAGGTTCCGCTGGCGGACGTTTAGAAACCGACCATCAGCCACGCGGCCATCACGATGCCAAGCACGCCAGCCGCAACGAAGAAGGTGTACTCGGCGGCGATGCTCTTCCAGGTACGCGGCGTCGGCGGCGGCGCATTCTGCGAGCCCGGCCAGAGTCTGTATCGATCCGACAGGCGAATTGATATCGCCGTGAGATAGCCGCAGACGAGCGGCACGATTGCGCTCATGCGAACTGCAGACGCCCTTTCGCCCAGTGGCGCGAGAAAGGAAACCGCGAAAGTGATCGCCGCGCCAACGATGCAGAAAGCCTCGATCACCAGCACATCCCGCCGCTTCAGGCGCGGACCTGCGAACCAGAGCCTGTCGCTCAGCAGTCGGATCCATCGCGGAACCTCGATGAATTCCTCTGTGGACTCGTTCACGGCGTAGAGCTCCCTTTCCAATTGGTCGACATCAGTTTTGACGGCGACGGCCAGCGCGCGCAGCGACGCATAGCTGACTCTGTGTCCGGCTTCCAGGCGCTGCACGGTCCGCAGACTCAGGCCGCTCATTTCAGCAACCCGTTCCTGTGACAGGAGCATTCGCTGTCGCCAAGATCTGAAGGACACCTGCGTCTCCACTTCGCCAGCGGGAGCAACGTTAGTATGGATCGGCGAGCGGCGGTGACGCCAAATTGCCGCCAATCCGGGCGAGCGAGACTGCGAATGATTTGAATCTGGTCGGGGTGACCCGATTTGTCGCGTACCGGTGGTTCCTCTGGATGCGCGACTCAAGCAGTGCGCGCAGTCGTCACTCAATCCTGATGATGAGCGCAGAGTGTCGGCCGGAAAAGCGGCTAAACTCGCGGGATGTTCGTGTGGCGGGCGGTTCGGTATTGGCTGTCGTCAAGACTGTATGAAAGAGAGCAGGTCGGCGTTGAGGACATCCGCATGCGTGGTCAGCATGCCATGTGGGTAGCCGGGATAAGTTTTCAGCGACCCATTCTTGAGCAGCTTGACCGCACGCGGCACAGAACTTGCGAATGGGACGACTTGATCCGCCTCGCCATGCATGACCAGCACCGGCGCAGTGATCTCCTTGAGGTCCTGGGTATAGTCTTCGAGCCAAGAATCGACAGTCGCGTAGTGAGCGAGGGCACCGCCAGCCATGCCTTGGCGCCACCAGTTCGCGATGATTGCCTCGGAAGGCTTGGCCCCAGCAAGGTTGTAGCCGTAGAACGGATTCTCAGGGACGAAACGATAGAACTCCGACCGGTTGCCCAGCACGCCTGCCCGGATCGCTTCGAACCACTCCGGCGGTTGGCCGGACGGGTTGTCCTCGCTCCGGTACATGTTCGGCGTCAGCGAAGCGACCAGCGCTGCCTTCGCGACGCGCTCGGGGTGGCGAGCGACATAGCGAGCCACCTCGCCGCCACCTGTCGAGTGCCCGATATGGATTGCGTCGCGCAGGCTGAGGTGTTCAGTCAGGGCCGCGAGGTCGGCAACCCAGTGTTTCATGTCGTTTCCGGTGCTGGGCTGGTCGGACCGGCCATGGCCGCGCCGGTCGTGCGCGATCACCCGATACCCGCGACGAAGAAAGAATGTCATCTGGGCATCCCAGTCGTCCGCTGTCAGCGGCCAACCGTGGCTGAAACAGATCGGCTGACCTGATCCCCAATCCTTGTAGTAGATGTTTACGCCGTCTGCTGTAGTGATCGTGGGCATTTTTCAGTTCCTCGCCGCGCCAATACCGCGAGATGCATCGGTAACGATTGCAACTTTGCTCTGAGAGATATTCATTGCGGGAATCCGCTCCGCAGGGCAAAGATCATTGGTTCGGCAGCAAGGCTAGGGCTTAGCCTCGAGCGATCAAAGGACGTTTATCCAATGATTCCGGCCATCGCGCGGCATATCGCATTTTTCATCTATCCCCGTTTCAATCTGCTTGATTTGAGCGGTCCGCTCGATGCATTCGCGGTCGCGACAGACATGGCGCCGGACAGCTATCGCTTCACGGTCATGTCCCTCGAAGGCGGTGAGATCGAGAGCTGGGCGGGAGCCGAGGTGACGAGCGAAGTCGCGGTTCCTGACGGAATCGATACGCTTGTCATTGTGGGCGATGCCGGGATGGCCGATCGCGCGGTGTCATCCGAGACAGTCGACTTCATCCGCACCGCTGCGGCCGGAGCGCGCCGTACCGTCAGCGTCTGCATGGGAGCTTTTCTGCTCGCGGCCAGCGGGCTTCTGGATGGCCGGCGCGCAACAACCCATTGGCGCTTCGCCCCCAGGCTACAGGCCATGTATCCGGCGATACAGGTCGAGGGCGACCGGATATTTCTCAATGAGCGCGGCGTCTGGACCTCGGCCGGCATGACCGCAGGGATTGATATGACGCTGGCTTTGATCGAGGAAGATCTCGGCAGAGAGCTAGCCCGTACGGTCGCCCGGATGCTCGTCGTCTACTATCGGCGCCCAGGCGGTCAGATGCAGTATTCATCGCTTCTCGATCTTGACCCACGATCGGATCGAATCCGATCCGCGCTCATCTTCATGCGCGAGCACTTGTCGGAGTCATTGCCAGTTGAGCGGTTGGCGGAGGTGGCTCACCTGAGCGTGCGGCAATTCAGTCGGGCTTTCGTCACGGGCACCGGAATGACGCCTGCCAAAGCGATCGAGCGCATGCGGGTCGAGGCTGCGCGTTCGAGAGTCGAGGACGGTCAAGAGTCCCTGGACGAAATCGCCCAAGTCGTGGGGTTTGCGGACTCAGAACGAATGCGTCAAAGCTTTGTCCGAATACTCGGCCAGCCACCGCGCGTGCTGCGTCGGACCGCGCGAAGAGCGGGATCACCAGACTGATCGAGCGAAGGAACGCATCGCAGATCAGGTCAAGGCAATCGTCTCAGCCCGAACGTGAACCCTGAGGTTCGCCCTGTAAACGGCGAAACTCACGAGATGGTCGGGGTGAGGCGATGTGCGCTCTATCTGCGGCCGCTGTGCGCGTGCGTTTCAAGTAGGGAACACACGAGCGTCGCTTTCGTCTAGAGCCGGCAGCGTCCCAGAACGCGCCCAGGGCACCTGGAAAGCGATGTGAGGTTCTGGGACTTCGATGGAAAACTCACAAGCCTCGCGCGCGGGTTCACCACGCAGGATTCGCTCGATCACCGGAATGTCAGCTGAATTGAGGGCAGGCTGCGGACTGCGCGAAAAAACGGACAAAGTCGGCTCGACGTTGGACACATAAAGAAGCCATTGCTCCCGCGGCCTCACCCTCCAGCCGTGTGCGCTGCCTGGTTCTGCATGGGAAACAACCATGTCGCCCGCCTTCTTGTCGCCCTTCCAAGGCTTGAGCACCTTGATACGGGCGATCTGCACGGCATGAGAGATGATGCGTCCATCTGCCCTCGTGTACCGCTTGGTCACCGTCTCAACGCTCTCGACTTCGCCAAGGAAGACAAATGTCGCCTGTGCAAAGGCGTCCGCTACCCGATCTGCGGAATGATCGATGAGATCGATACTGCAGCTGATGGCCGGCTCGACTGCGAATGAGCAGAGGAGGAAAGCAATTGTGACGCCGCGATTCATGAAGCCGTAGCTCATCGCTGCTCGGGGGCGATCCAGAGTATAGATCCAAGTCCGCTCCTGGCCCGAAAGCGGACGCCCCCGACGCGCTGCTGAGGGTCGCAAATAGGATGGTCGGGGTGACAGGATTTGAACCTGCGACCTATACGTCCCGAACGTAGCGCTCTACCAGGCTGAGCTACACCCCGAAATTCTTCGCGCGTGCGAGCGCTAGTGATTGCGTTCGACGGCGAAATCTGCGAGTTCGCGCAAGGCTTGCTTGTACGCCGAGTCAGGAAGCTCGGCGAGGGCCTCGACGGCAAGGGCGGCCTCCTGCCGCGCGAGGCGCGCAGTGTACGCAAGGCCCCCCGTCGATTCAATTGCAGCGGTGATACCCGCGAGATCGGCCGAGCTGCCCTGCTCGATGCTCTGGCGGATGATGCGGCGCTGCTCCTCATCGCCCACCCGCAGGGCATATATAAGAGGCAGCGTCGGCTTGCCTTCGGCCAGATCGTCGCCGAGGTTCTTGCCGAGCTGCCCGCTGTCGGACTGGTAATCCAGCACGTCGTCGATCAGCTGAAATGCAGTGCCGAGATGGCGGCCGTAGCGGGCCATCGCGCCTTCGATCGTGGCGGGCGCGCCGGCGAGGATCGCGGCGATCTGCGCACCGGATTCGAACAGCTTCGCGGTTTTCCGGTAGATGACCTCGAAGTAGCGCTCCTGCGTCGTGTCTGCGTCGTTCGCGTTGAGCAGCTGCAGGACCTCACCTTCGGCGATCTTGTTGGTCGCGCCGGCCATCACGTCCATCACGCGCATGCTGCCGAGCGACACCATCATCTCGAACGAGCGCGAGTAGACGTAATCGCCGACCAGCACGCTCGCTTCGTTGCCCCAGACTTCGTTCGCGGTTTCGCGGCCGCGGCGCAGCGTCGAGCCGTCGACGACGTCGTCGTGCAGGAGCGTTGCGGTGTGGATGAACTCGATGATCGCGGCGGCTTCGGCGTGCCGGCCGTCGCTGCTGCCGCACGCGCGGGCGGTGACCAGGACGACCAGCGGACGTAGGCGTTTTCCTCCGCTGCCGACGATGTATTCGGCGATCTGGTTGATCAGCACGACGTCGCTGGCGAGGCGCGTGCGAATCACGCGATCGACCTCTCGCAGATCATCGTCGACCAGGGCTTTGACGGAAGCGAAACTCATGCGAAAACACGACCTGTCGGGCAGACAGGAAATGGTAGCCGAAGCGCGGGGCGCGCTGCCCGGCTACCTCCTTCGGCGTCCGCAGAACCTGCGGAACCGGGCGAAGTCCCTGAAATCTGCGAAAAACGGCAGTTGCCAGTGACCCCCGCTGTCCGTACACTTCACGCCCTTTTCTGGCCGGGGTTCCCCTGGTCCGTCCGGAGCTCGAGCAAGATCATGTACGCCGTAATTTCAACGGGTGGCAAGCAGTATCGCGTCAGCGAAGGGTCGGTCTTTCGCGTGGAAAAGCTCACGGCCGATGCCGGGGCGAACGTCGAATTCGACAAAGTGCTGCTGGTCGGCCAGGGCGACAGCGTCAAGATCGGCTCGCCGTTCCTGAGCGGCGGCAAGGTCGTCGCGACCGTGCAGAGCCACGGCAAGGGCGACAAGGTGCGCATCGTCAAATTCCGCCGCCGCAAGCATTACCTGCGGCAGGGCACGCACCGCCAGCCCTATACGGAAGTGAAGGTCACCAGCATCGTCGGCTGAGGCCGGCGGTCACACACTCTTTAGCGAGAACGCGTCATGGCACATAAAAAGGCAGGCGGCAGTACCAAGAACGGCCGCGAATCCGAGTCGAAACGGCTCGGCCTCAAGAAGTTCGGCGGCGAGAAAGTGCTGGCCGGCAATATCCTCGTGCGTCAGCGCGGCACCGTCTACCGGGCCGGCGACAACGTCGGCACGGGCACCGACTACACGCTGTTTGCCAAGGCCACGGGCCGTGTGCAGTATCGGAAGAAGGGCGTCGAGCAGCACACGTTCGTGAGCGTCGTCACCGAGTAAAGGTTCGAGCCATCTCCATGGCATAAAGAGCCCCGGTCCGTCCGGGGCTTTTTTTATGCCGGGCGTAGCAGCATGCGATTCGTCGACGAAGCAGCCATAGCAGTCCAGGCCGGCCACGGAGGTCGCGGCGCGGTGAGCTTTCGCCGCGAGAAATTCATCCCGTTCGGCGGCCCCGACGGCGGGGACGGCGGCAAGGGCGCGGACATCTACCTGATCGGCACTCCCGGCATCAATACGCTGGCCGACTTCCGCTACCACCGCACTTTCCGGGCGCCGAACGGGCAGCCCGGCAGCGGCAATGACTGCACCGGGGGTGGCGGTGAGGATCTCGAAGTTCAGGTGCCGATCGGCACCGTTATCGTCGATATCGATACCGAAGAGCAGCTGGGCGATGTCATTGGCTTGGGCCAGCGACTGCTGGTAGCGAAGGGCGGCAAGGGCGGTTGGGGCAATGCCAAGTTCAAGAGCAGCACCAACCGCACCCCGCGCAAAGCGATGCCGGGCCTGGAGGGGGAGAAGCGGCAGCTGCGCCTGGAGCTCAAGGTCATGGCGGACGTCGGGCTGCTCGGTCTACCGAATGCGGGCAAATCGACCCTGATTCGCGCAGTTTCGGCGGCGAAGCCGAAAGTAGCCGACTATCCGTTCACGACGTTGCACCCGAATCTGGGTGTGGTGGCTGTCGGCACCCACCGCAGCTTCGTCATGGCGGACATTCCCGGCTTGATCGAGGGTGCCGCCGAGGGTGCCGGCCTCGGGATCCGCTTTCTCAAGCACCTCCAGCGGACGAGGGTGCTCCTGCACCTGGTCGATATCGCGCCGCCGGACCCGGATGCCGATCCGGTGGTCGATGCACGCGCAATCGTTGCCGAATTGAAGAAGTTCAGCGCCGATCTTGGCGAGAAAGAGCGCTGGCTGGTGCTGAACAAGCTCGACCTGCTGCCGGAGAAGGAAGCCGAGCGCCGCTGCAAGGACATCGTGCGCCGGCTGCGCTGGAAAGGACCGGTCTATCGGATTTCAGGGTTGGCGCGCCAAGGAACGGAGGCGCTGTGCCGCGACGTCATGAAGCGGCTCGAAGAGCTGGGGATTCGCGAAGCGGAAGCGGAGTCGGGCTGAAGCCCGACCAGCAGCAGGTCAGCCCGCCGACATTTCCTTGATGCGGGCGTTCAGGTGGCTCTTGTGCCGCGACGCCTTGTTGCGATGGATGACGCCCTTGTTGACCGCCGAGTCGATGATCGGACCGGCCGCTTTCAGCTTCGCAGCCGCTTCATCCTTGTTGCCCGCGTTGACGGCGTTGACGACGCCCTTGATCGCGGTGCGCAGCTTGGACCGCGCCGCCACGTTGCGCTCACGGCGCTTCACGGTCTGACGGGCACGCTTCTCGGCTGACTTGATATTGGCCACGGGCGGAGGGACTCCAAAAAAGAGGCGCGAATTCTGCCGATCGGTGCGGTCCGAGGCAAGGGGAAAGCGATAAATCCGCCGTATTCTGCCCGGAATCCGCCACCCTGCCTCTGTACCATGGCGGCCCCATGAAACTTCCAGCCCGCCGCGGCCGCTCATGAACCGCGGCTTCTTCCGCAGTACCGCCGTCGTTGGAGTCACCACGCTGCTGTCCCGGATCACCGGGTTGGCCCGCGAAATGGTGTTCACGGCCGTCATTCCGGCCGTCTACCTCGAGGTCTACGTCCTCGCGAACCAGATCCCGAACCTGCTGCGCCGCCTGTTCGCCGAGGGCGCGTTTTCGCAGGCATTCGTGCCGGTCGTGGCGGAATATCGCGCCAAACGCAGCACCGAGGACGTGCGCGAGCTGGTCGACTCGGTCGCCGGCACGCTGGGCGGCATCCTGGCGATTCTGTCGATCGTGGGTGTGATCGCCGCGCCGGTCATCGTGTGGATCT
>DATEKT010000109.1:0-5528 GCA_035277305.1 Steroidobacteraceae bacterium
ACGAAGCAGGCGAGCGTCAGGATCAGCAGGTTGTACCAGCTCCAGAACAGCGCCATCGCGCTGGCGTCCGCCAGCGGGTGGCTCGCATCGATGCTGTAGGCCCACAGGATGCCTGCCGCCGTGAGCGAGAAGTACCCCGCAAAGGTGCCGAACATCAGCCATTGCACCGACTTTCCGCTGCGGTCTCCGCCTTTCGCCGTGACCTTGAATTTGTGACCGATGGGCCTGGCCAGTCCGACGAACGCGGAGCGCACCATGTCGGTTGCGCCGAGCAGCTGGCTGATGTCGCCCAGGATCGGCAGCACGCGCCCGCGCGACACCCACACGATGAAGGTCATATGGACCACGAGATACGGCGCCACATAGCCGATCGCCTCTGTCACGTGGGCATGGACGGCCTGCACGTTGAAAAGCAGATAGGCGGGAGGAACGATCAGGCACAACAGGCGAAACAGATAGGTGGTCGACCAGTACAGGAACGTCTCGATCAGGAAGATGCGATCCACCAGCGTGAGGCGATTGCTGAGGCGCAACGGGCTGCTCGACCCCCGTATGATCTGCATGAAGCCGAGGCACCAGCGGCTGCGCTGCGTGACGTATTCCTTCAGTCCCTCGGGCGCGAGGCCGAGCGACAGCTCTTCGTTGAGGTAGATAGTGGCGTATCCGGCTTGCCTGAGGCGGAGCGTCAGCAGGTAATCCTCGGTCACCGAATCGGTCGGGAAGCCGCCGATCTTCATCAGCGGAGCCGCGCGGATCAGCGATGACGTGCCGCAACAGAAGGCGCCGCCCCACGCATCCTTCGAGGCCATCAGCACGTCGAAGAAGTAGCGCTGCTCGTCCGGCCAGGTTTTCGCGATCGCCAGGTTCGACTGGATCGGATCGGGATTGAAGAAATGCTGCGGGGTCTGCACGATCCCGACGCTTTCGTCCTTCATCAAGGCGAGCACGCGCCGCAGGAATCTCGGCCGCACCACGAAGTCTGCGTCGAGGATGGCGATGAAATCGGGAGGCCGGGCCAGCGAAGCGAGATGGCGCAGCGCGCTGTTGATGTTGCCCGCCTTGGCGTGCGCGTTGTCGGGGCGCGTCAGGTATCCGCATTGCAGCCGTGCGCAAAGCTCCTTCAGCCACGGGCGCCGCCCGTCGTCGCAGACCCAGAGACGCATGTTGTCGTAGTCGAGCGCCTGCGCGCCGATGATCGTGCGTTCGAGGATCTCCTCGTCTTCGTTGTAGGTGCAGATCAGGACGTCGACCAGCGGCGGATGCGGCAGCCGCTCGAGCCATTGCGCGTTGCGGTCGGCATCCGCCGTGCGCGAACGAGTACGGGTCAGCGCAATCATCGAGATCGACGTCCCGGTCGCGCAGAGCACCTCGACGACCAGGAACACGATCCCGACGGCGAAATCCATCGACGCGTCGAGCGGCGGAAGAGTGTGAAAGATGCGCCAGAGCAGATAGCGCCACACGATCGCGAGGCATGCCCCGATCAGCAGGCCGCGCGCGATGACGTTGTCCCGATTGGCCCACGGCAGGAGGGCGAACATCGTGAGCCCGATCAGGAGACCGGGCAGCATCGCCTCCCAGAACGTCAGGCCGGTCGCAAGGCTCATGGAGCGCTTTGGACTGCGGCGCGGGTGTCGAACGTCACGACGCCGGTTCGTCCGACCTGACAGCTATCTCCCGTCGTCAGCGCCGGCACCTCGACCGTCGCATGATAAGGTTCGCGCGCCAGAGTGGACTGGTTGATGGCGAGGTTGGCGGGCGTTGATGCGAGGCCGTGCAATCCGACGACCCGGCCTGCAAGGTCCTCGGACTCGCCCCTGAGGCGGAACGTGGCGTTGCTGCCGATTTTCAGCTTGTTGAAATTCGCTTCGCTCACCGCCGCGGTGACGACCGTAGCCTTGCAGTCGAGCATGCGCATCAAATCCTGGCCGCGCCGGATGTCTTCCCCCGGCGATGTCAGGTTTTCCCAGATCTGACCGTCGGTCGGGCTCGTCATGACGGCGACCGACATGACCCCGTATCGATCGGTCTCTTCCTGGATCTGCGACTGCAGGCTGGCCAGCCTGCGATCCTGCTCCGCGATGGTCGCCTGCATCTCGGCGATCGACTGACCCAGCTCGCTCGCCCGCTGTGCCGAGCGCGGAACGTCATTGAAGCCGTCGGTCACGAATATCCCCTGCCGCGCGGCGGTCAATTCGATCTCCGTCGCCTGCAGGCGCCGCTCAAGGGATGTCAGGGCGGCCGATGCGACCCTTTGCTCCCGCACGATCTCGTCGTGGGCGGCCTGCGTCTGAATTCCGCGATTGTACAGCGCCGAGATGCGCTGCAGCGAGGCATTGGACGCTTCCAGCCGCGCCGTGGCGGCTTGCTTGTCGGCGACGATCTCGTCCCGCCGCGCTTCGATGTGCGAAATTCGGAAGCGGGTGAACGCGTTGAACTGGGCAAGCTGCACGGCACGCTCGCGTTCGAGCTGAACGAGGCGGTCGTCCGAGGTGCGGCGCTGATGCTCCAATGCGCTCTGGTTGCGCCGAAGCTCGTCGAGCCGCCCGCGATCCGCGCGCGGATTTTCAATGCGAAGAATGGTCTCGCCGGAATGCAGCGATGTGCCGACGCGCGAATTGCGTCTCCAGTCGACGATCTGCCCGTCGATCGGTGACCGCAGGGTGAGCACCCGCGCATTGACGGTCGCCTCCGCGCTCGTGACGAGGAACAGCCGTTGCACCGGCATCCACCCAAGCGCGATCACCAGCGCCAGGGCGGCAGCCGTCTTGATCACGCGGCGGGCAACGCTGGAGGACGCCACCTTCCGGGCAGGAAGCGCTTCGATGATCTCGCGTTCGGACGGCTCGGGCTCGGGCGGCGCGGGTTGTTCGAGTTTCTTGAGTAGGTCGAGTTGCTCGCGCACGCCAAGTCCGCGGAGATCGTTGGCGTCGTTGCGCGGCGCGTCCCCAGCCTGTTCGCCGAGGCTGTGCTGACTCGCGTGTTTTGCTCGAGACGTCGCCACTGGCGCACCCGTTTGGTTCAACGAGAACCGGCCTGCTCCGTCGGGCGTACCATCAACGTGATTAAATATCGCGAACAGCTAAGGTGAATCAGGTGTGAATGAGGGATCGCGTCCGGTTCTGAATCATAAGCAGAAGCGGGGCGGCGCTGTTTCAACGCGATAGAAAGATCGGCCGACGATAAGGGCGCATCGGGGGAGCCTATCGATGCTTATGGAATTCCGCGCCTCGCTCGCCGCGGACGTCGCGCTCTGGACGCCGGTGGTCAGGGCGCTGGGGATGAAGATCGATTGAAGGGGATCAATTTTAAGCGAATCCTCCAGGCCTGCGTCGGCCTGATCCTTACCCCTGCTGCCGCCCTGTGGCCGCATATCCGGTAAAGTTGTGATCCGGGTCACAGACTCCCGGAGGTGCCTGCGGTCAAGATGTCACCCATGGCTGTATTGGCTCCTGAGAGGGTGACATGACTGATACAACTGCCTCCCTGGTCTTCGAACCGAGCTTCTCGAGCGGTGCGTGGCGCCGCAAACTGACGGCGGTGTTCACCGCCCGCAAGCCCCACCGCCCGGCAAGCCCGATGCTGGAGCTGAGCTGGTCCAATCTCGACGTCCGGCTGCGCCTGATCGACGAAGCCGCACTGCAAACCGAGAGCCAGAAGCGGACCTATCAGGCCGTCGAGGACCTCGTCGGCGAAGGCAACTCCAAGATCGGCGGCACGGCCCTCGATTGGGACGACGTCTACAAGGCCGAACGGATGATCGCGCTGCTGCTCGGCGGCGCCCTGTTGCGCCAGGAGATCAGCGTGCGGCTGCAGGAGCTGGCCGAGCATCGCGTGCCCTGCGCGGACGCGCTGCGCCGCGAATATGAGCTGCTGCTCAAGCCGGCGAGCGACGCGCCCGCGGCCGACGACACCATGCTGCGTGCATTCCTGCTGCGCGTGCTCGAAACCATCCAGTGGAGCGCGAAAAAGAAATACCTCGCCAAGCCGATCCACAAGATCGCAACCAAGCGGGTTCTGTTCTGCGCGCTGGTGGCGTTCCTGTTCATCGTGGCGCCCTACCTGATCGTGGGGACCACGGGGCCCGAAGGCATCAGCAAGGCATGGTCGCTGTTCGCGCTGCACAGCGCGGTCGCATCCGGCCTCCTCGGGGCGTGCTTCAGCCGCCTGATCTCGGTGCAGCGCGGCTGGAGCGAGATGAGCCTGGACGAAGTCTTCCTGCATCGCGAATGGTCGTACACCTTCCTGCGTGCGGGTGTCGGCGTCTGCGGCGCGCTGATCGTGTACTTCTTCCTGCGCTCCGAGTTCATGTCCGGCGCGATATTCCCCGACTTCGCGAACGTGTCGATGCGCTACGTCCAGGTCGACGCGGAAAAGTCGGTCGGCATGACCTTCGTGATGCCGTCGAAGGACCTCGCGCTGCTGACGTTCTGGTGCTTCATCGCAGGATTTTCCGAGGCACTGGTACCGCGGCTGCTGGCGAACTCCGAACAGCAGTTCCTGCAGGCGAGCGCTGGCGGCCGGGACAAATAGCGCGCATGTCACCGGCGGCGCGAGGGGCCCAAACCCCTCGCGTTGTTGCGCGTAAGAGACGATCGGATTATTGCTCCGGCTGGACCGGCGGACTGTCCGCATAGGCGAGACCCTTCCAGCGCTCCGCATCGGCCTCCGCAACGCGCACAGCGTCGTCGAAGGCTTCCCGGCTGGCATAGAAGTGCTGCCACCGTCCCGAGCGACGCAGTTCGGACAAATGCGCGAGGCGCTTCAACGCGAGCGCCCGCCACTTGTGAACCGTCAGGACTGGAATGCCCGTCATGCCCCGACTGAGCCCAAGGGCAGCGGCTTTTTCAATCGGCCATATCCGCCGATCTGGAATCGTGGTTACTTTTGGACCGTGGAGGCTGGGCCTCTGGGGCTTACGCCGTCGCGCCGGACGCGTTACATGGCTGGCGCATCGCCGCTGGACCCCCCGTGCCTGACACCAAGCCCATCCTCGACGTCCTCGCACGCCGGCCGCAGGCCACGCCGCCGGTGTGGTTCATGCGCCAGGCCGGGCGTTATCTGCCCGAGTATCGCGCGCTGCGCGCCAAGGCCGGGAGCTTCCTCGATCTGTGCTTCACGCCCGACTTGGCGACCGAAGTGACCCTGCAGCCGATCCGGCGCTTTTCCTTCGACGCCGCGATTTTGTTTTCCGACATTCTGGTGGTGCCGCACGCGCGCGGCCGCACCGTGACGTTCGAGGCCGGCGAAGGGCCGCGGCTCGAGCCGCTCGACGATGCCGCAAAACTCAACGCGCTCGCGCGTGAGGCCGACGAGCGCGTGTTCGCGCCCGTGTACGAAACGGTGCGGCGCGTGAAGGCGGCGCTGCCGCCGAACGTCGCGCTGCTCGGATTCTGCGGCGCGCCGTGGACGGTCGCGACCTACATGGTGGCGGGCCGCGGCACGCCGGATCAGGCGCCCGCGCGCATGATGGCGTATCGCGAGCCGGATGCGTTTGCGCGCATGATCGATATCCTGGTCGAGGTGTC
>DATEKT010000110.1:0-2087 GCA_035277305.1 Steroidobacteraceae bacterium
TGATGCGTGGCCTCGCAACAACGAACGTCCGCCCTGCGGACGAACAATGAGCATGGACATCAGCAATCGCGACTATGTGAACTCGCTCGCTCGCGGACTGGAAGTGATCCGCGCGTTCACCCGCAGCACGCCCCGCATGACATTGAGCGACATGTCGCGAGCCACCGGCATGACTCGCGCAACGGTCCGACGCTTCCTGCTCACCTTGGTGCGCGAAGGCTACGCGGTGACAGACGGCAAGTACTTCGCATTGAAGCCCAAGGTGCTGGAGCTCGGCTACGCCGCGTTGTCGAGCCTGCCCTTCCTCGACGTAGTGCAACCGGTGATGACGAATCTCTCCGTCGAGCTGGAAGAGTCCTGCTTCGCGGCGATCCTCGACGGCGAGGACGTTATGTACATTGCGACTGCGACCCCGCCGGGTCGACTGGTCAACATCGACCTCAGCGTCGGCAGCCGCGCGCCGGCGCACACCGTCTCGACCGGACGCGTGCTGCTCGCCGCGCTCGACGAAAAGCCGCGGCTGGCTTATCTCGCAAAGGCCACGCTGAAGAAATACACGGTCAACACGGTCACCTCGAAGGTGAAGCTGCGCAGCCTCATCGAGGAGACCCGCACGCGCGGCTGGGCAATCGTGGATCAGGAGCTGGAGATCGGGCTGCGCTCGATTTCAGTGCCGATCCGCGACCACGCCGGCAAGGTGCTCGCTGCGTTGAACGTCGCGTGCCCGAGCTCGCGCATTTCGCCGGAGGAAATGCACGGCCGGATCCTGCTGCGGTTGCAGGCGGCTTCGCAGGAAATCACGGCGGGCCTGCAGAAATAAATAGACGCGAGATGCCGCTCGCCAAGCCGGCGGCGACACCTCGCGCCAACCTCAGCGCGATGCCGCGGGTAGCGGCTCGTGCGCCCAGAAGTTCTTCACCTCGTCGTCCATCCCCGTCATTTCCCAGCGGATCAGCGACAGCGGCACGCGGCCGGCTGCCATGAACGTGTCGTGGAAGTTCTTCAGCACGAACTTGTCCCCTTGCTGCCGCTTGCTGTCGGCCAGCAGTTCCTGCATCTGCAGCATGCCCATCATGTAGCCGAGGCCGTAGCCCGGCGGACGCCGCAGGTAGATTTCGGCGTCGACGCGCGCCACGTCGGGTTCGAGATATGGCGTGCGCTCCATCCAGTACTTCACGACGTCGGCGACCTTCATCTGGTTGAGCTGCAGCCAGACGTCGGCTGACACTCGCGCGGCGCGGAAGATGCCGAACAGGTAGATGAGCTCCTTCACGCGCGGCTGATCGTCGAGCACGCCGGCATGCATCATGCCTTCTTCGAGATACACGCCCCACCCTTCCACGCGCACGCCGTCGGTCAGCTTGCTGCGGATCGGATCGGTGCTGTGGCGCTCGACGACGGCGTCGAAGCGGTGACCCGGGATCACCGCGTGCAGGTGATCCGGATGCGGGTCGCGGAACTGGATCTGCTCCCAGAAATTCGGGCCGGTCGGACGCACGATCCACGGCACGTTGGTGTCGAGCTCCTTGATGTAGTCCGGGATCGTGATGATGTCCTGCTCGACCAGGAATTTACGCACCTGCTTGTCAGTCGCGGCGATCTTGGCCTCGTACTCTTCCTTCGACTTCGAGAGCTCGAGCGGCGGCAGATTGCGATTGTGGTGCTGCTCGAGCGCGTACAGCGCCCACAGCCGCTCCAGCTCGCGATGGCCGAGCGTCAGGATCTGGTCCGCCGTGTACGGCATCAGCTTGACGTTCTTCAGGTACCAGTCGAAGTTCTCGCGACCGACGCCGGCCTGCGCCGTCATGCTGCCGCGGTTCGCCTTGAGCCACGCCAGGTAGTCTTCGGCAGCTTTCTTCGCCGCCTTGATGTCCGGCACCAGCTCGCGCTGCTGTTTCTCGGCGCGGCCGAGCAAGTCTGCGTACCAGCCGATGATTCCCGGCGGCGGCACTGCACGATACGGAAAGCCGTGACCGACGCCGTCGGCGTTGGCGAGATTGAACATCGCCAGGTCTGCGTAGTCGGCGGCGACTTCGGTCAGGTTGGTCTTCGCCTGCGTCACCAGCTTCGGCATTGCGCGCAGCTCA
>DATEKT010000111.1:0-31750 GCA_035277305.1 Steroidobacteraceae bacterium
GCCACCCCACAGGTCGACGACGCAACGTTCGCCCTGGAAAACGCTGAGCGCGGCGCCGACTTCGCGGCAGTGATCTGCGCGCAGGAAATTTGTCGCGAACTGTTCGCGGACCGGTTCGAAGCCCGCGGCGACGTGGCCGGCGACGGCATCAGGCGGAGTCTGCAATTGTGTGCTCATGATTGTCTCATCGTAAACGCAGGCCCAGTCGCGACAGGTCGACCATCTGATCGGCAATTTCCCAGCGGCGCGCAGCGGCGCTGGCGGGCAGCCATTTCGGAATCCAGCCGAAGATGCCGGCGCCGGCGAGCGCGATCGCGTCGACGTCGCAGCGGCGATTGCTGCCGTCGGCGATGCCCTGCCGGCCCATCTCGGTGAAACGCACGTGCAGTTGCGCGAGCCGCTTCTGCAGCGCTTTGCGCGGACCGGGCGCTATCGACTCGAAGCCGATCAGCGGCACCAGCGGGGAAGGCCCGGCGACCTGCGCCTGCACGTTGAGATGCAGACCGATCATGCCGCGCTCGTGGCCGTTGCTGCCGCTGCGCTCGGCGAGATCGGTCATCTTTTCGTCGAGCGCTGCGGAGCGCTCGTAGCAGCGCAGGATCAGCTCGCGCTTGTCGGAGAAGTAGTGGTACAGCGCGCCCTTGGTCGCGCCCAGCGCGGCGCCGATCTGATCGAGGGACGCGCCGTCGAGACCGCGCTCGTTGAACAGGCGCGACGCCGTCTCCAGCAGCTGCTCGACTTTCACCGCCGCCGCGTGCTCGCGGTCGAACATGTTGGCGGGCGCCTCGACCAGCGACTTCACGTCGATCCGGCAACTGAACGGCGCTGCAGGCGAAGACGCGAGCCCGTACTCGAGGTGATCGACGACGGCGTCGGCCATGCGCAGTGCCGATGCAGCGTCGCCGCTCTGTCCGACCCATCCGGGCGACAACACGATCCAGCTGACGATACCGAAGATCGCCTGCGCGACGACGTGTGCATCGCACTTGCGGATCGTTCCTGCGCGGATGCCGCTGCGCACGAAGCTTTCCAGCGCGGCGATGTTGCGACCGTGCTCGGTCTCGACGACCGTGCGCTTCGCGTCCGACAGGTACGCGATCTCGCTGACGACCGCAGCCTGCGGCCGCTCGGGCGCGAGCGCGCGACGCACGAACGCAGCGATGCGCCCGACGTCGTCTTTGCCGTCTTCGTGCGCGTGCGCGAGGTCATCAGCCGTGAGCTGGCAGGCGCGCAGATAGCACTGGAAGACCAGGTCTTCGCTGTCCTTCACGTAGTAATAGACCGCGGCGCGCGTCAGCCCCACGCGCTTCGCGACTTGATTGACCGCGGTTGCCGCGATGCCGCGCGCATTGAACTGGCGGGCCGCCTCGTCGAGCAGCAATTCTCGCTGGGAGGGGCGCGCAGGGGCACTGGCCAGCTGCGGACGCGACGCATTGGTACGCCTGCGGTTCGCCGCGACTTTGCTTCTGCCTGCTTGCTTGCGCTGCTCTGACATCTTCGGACGCAACCATAACCGAACGTCAAATCGCTTGACAAGCGGATTCGACGCGTTGTTAGCTTCACATACCGAAGTGTCAAAACGATACCGGTGCAGGGCCAGACAAGGGGTGAGCGATGAGTCACGCGAACCGCATGAAGAACTCCAGGCGCCTCGGGTTGGGCTCGCTCGGGCTGCTCGCCGCAGGCAGCGTCCTGGCCGCGGACAACGGTGCCGACACGGCCGAAGTGCCGACGATCGGCGAGATCGTGGTCACCGCGCAGCGCCGCGAGGAGAGCAATCTGCAAGTCGGCCTCACGCTGACCGCGCTCTCCGGCGATGCGCTCGCGGCGCAGCGTGTGGAGCAGGTGCTCGACCTGAAGGGCCGCGTACCGAATCTCGACATCAAGGAGCAGGTGCCGGGAGCGATGCCGGTCATCACGATCCGCGGCGTCGGGCTCAACGATTTCGGCGCTGCCAACAGCCCGAGCGCCGGCGTCTACGTCGACCAGGTGTACGTCGCTTCGATCGCGATGATGGCGTTCGACATGTTCGACGTGGAGCGCATCGAGGTGCTCAAGGGCCCGCAGGGGACGCTGTACGGCCGCAACTCGACGGCGGGCGCGCTCAACATCATCACCCGCAAGCCCAAGCAGGATGTCGACGCCTACGCCACGCTCGGCTACGGCAACTACGACACGCTGGACTTCGAGACAGCGGTGAACGTACCGCTCGCAGACACGGCCGCTCTGCGTGTCAGCGCGAAGACGATCCAGCAGGGCGAAGGCTACTGGACGAGCCGGCTGCTGCCGGGTGAGACGATCGGCGATCGCGACCTGACGATGGGCCGCGCGCAGCTCGCGCTGTCGCCGAGCGACAGTTTCGATCTGAATCTGAAAGTGGAGGGCGTGCGCTCACGCTCGGAAATGGGTCAGCCCGAGTTCTTCGGCACCGTCGATCCGAACACCGGCGGCACGTGTGCACCGATTCTGGCGGGACACATCGACAACACGCGGTGCACGGACTTTCTCGGCTACACGGACACCGATGGCGATCCTTTCAAGGGCGACTGGGCGCGGCAAGGCGTCTACGACATCGACAACACTGCCGTGACACTCACGATGAACGCCGACCTCGGCGCGGCGACGCTCACCAGTGTCTCCGGTTACGTGGACTTCGATCGCCAGTTCGATATCGATGTCGATGCGACGCCGGCGCGCGAGCTGGACTTCCTCGAGAGCGACGACATCAAGCAGTACTCGCAGGAGCTGCGGCTCGCTGCCACCGGCGAGCGGCTCGACTGGATCGTCGGCGCGTTCTACTCGAAGGACGAAGTCGGCATCAGCATTCCCGGCGGCCACGAGGATCTGTTCTTTACGCGCACGCTGGTCACCGCAGATCAGGACACGAAATCCGCTGCTGGCTTCGCGCACGGGGAGTGGCACCTGACCCACAAGCTCGATCTCGTCACCGGCCTGCGCTACACGTGGGAGGAACGCAGCTACGCCGGCGGCACGACGGACCTGAATCCGATCGGGTTCAGCTGCTTGTTGAGCCCGACTTGCACGCCGGGCTTCGTGGGTCCCGCTGTGCTGACATCGGTCGACGAAACGATCGACGATCGGAACTGGTCAGGGCGCATCGGGCTCGAGTACCAGCCGACGCAGTCGCAGCTGTTGTACGCGACGATTTCGCGCGGCACGAAGAGCGGCGGCTTCTTCTCCGGCATCTCGACCACGAACCTGCAACTCGCACCGTTCGCGCCCGAAGAGCTGACGGCGTACGAGGTCGGATTCAAGCGCGGCGCCGGCAACGCATACGTGAACGCCGCCGTTTTCTACTACGACTACTCGGACATCCAGACCTTCATCGCAGTCGACATCGGGCCGTTCATCATTCAGCGGCTCGGCAACGTGGGCGAGGCTCGCGTCTACGGTGTGGATCTCGAAGCGACGTGGGCGCCCACCGAGCATCTGACCCTGCAGGGAAGCGTCGGCTGGCTCGATGCCGAGCTCGGCGCGTTCCGCACGCTCACGGGTGAGGTGCCGAAGGGCAACAAGCTGCCGAATGCGCCGGACCTGACGCTCGGCGCGCTCGCGCGCTACGAAACCGAATTCTCGGCGGCGCTCGGCGGTGCGATCCAGGTCGACGGCAGCTATTCGGACGGCGTGTTCAAGGATGCGATCAACGATCCGGTGATCGCGCAGGACAGCTATGTGCTGGTGAACGCGCGCGTCGCGATGTTCAATGCGGCGCGCACCTGGGAAGTGGCGTTGTGGGGCAAAAACCTCGGCGACGAGCAGTATGTCGCGCAAGGTCTGAATACCGGACTGGGTGCGGGCAATCGCAACTACAACGCGCCGCGGACCTATGGCGCGTCGTTCACGTATCGGTGGTGAGAGGGCCAGCTGGCCGGAGCAACGTCTCTCCGGCCAGGTGACCGTTGCCTCGGCTCAGTTCTTCAGCTGGAACTTGATCGGCACGACCGTCCACATGGCCGTTGCCACTCCGCCCTGCGTGCCCGGTTTCATGCGCCACATGCGCGCCTCGCGCATCGCAGCTTCATCGAGCCGCGGGAAGCCGCTCGATTGCGCTAGCTCCACCGCGCCAATGCGGCCGTTCGGCAGGATCTGCATCCTCAGCAATACCGTGCCTTCATGCCCCATACGGATTTCCGAGGTCGGGTACGGCGGCTCGGTGAACGGATAGCGCGTATCCAGCTGCGGCCCGACGATCAGCGGCGCAGAGCCTGGACCTTCTTGCGTGAGGACGACCGGCGGCGGGGGCGGCTCGGTGGTGGTGATGACGGGCGCGTGCGGATCGTCGACCGTCAGCTGCGGCGTCTGGACGACTGGCGTGAAAATACCGACGACCGGATGCACGTCGATCGCAGTCGGCTTCGGCGGCGGCTTCGGCACGTCGATCGGTACGAAGATCGGCCCCTGCGGCGGAGCCTTGAAGATGGGAATCGTCAGCCCGTTGCTCAGCGCGTAGAAGAATCCCACGTGCACGAGCACGATCAGCGCAATGAACCAGCTGCGCGATGAGCTGAAGGCATGTAGTGGCGGAAAGGCATTTACTGTTGTCGCGGACATTGATTGTTCTCCCATGACCCTGAAGCTACTAACGATGCAGTCGCACCGAAGGGTTGCCGAGCGATCTGCGTCGCATTGGACAGGGCAGGGAGGGCCGCAGGTTCCTGCGGAAAATGCCGGGATCTAAACCGCGCTCGCCGTTGTCAAAGCAACTCTATGCCGTCGGCGCAGCGGCGGGCAGAAGTGTGAGCTTGCTCTCGATTTGCGCGATGAGCGGGCGATCGTCGCGATGCCAGGGGTGAAACCCCGGGCCGAAGAAGCGCAGGTAGTCCCAGAAGATCCGCCGGAACATGCCCGGCTTCACCAGCAGGTACTTCGCGACGCGCAGCCACGTGCGCGGCGTGTTCATGCCGTCCTGGCGGAAGAAGTCCGCCATGCGCTGGAAATTCGAATACCAGAATTGCAGGCTGACCAGCAGCATGACGTGACAGCGCAACGCCCAGCGCCGCAGCCCCGACATGTGCCGCGTGACCGCGAGGAACGTGTCGTAGGCGACTGCCTTGTGCTCGATCTCTTCGATCGCGTGCCACTGCCACAAGTGCAGGATGTCTTCGGATGCGCCGGGCAACGGCGCCCGCTCGGTCAACAACGAATGCGCCATGATCGCCGTGAAATGCTCGAGTGCAACAGTGAGGGCAAGCTGCACGACGTGCGGCCGCGTCCGCGCATCGTCGACGCGACGGCGCACCTCCGCATCGATCGCCGTAAGGTCATAGCCTGCGCCGCGCATCAGCTTGTTGAAGACGACGTGCTCGCGCGTGTGCATGGCCTCCTGCTGCACGAACGCCGAGATCTGCTGCCGCAGCCCGTCCTCGACCTGGTCGCGATAGCGGCGCACGGATTCGATGAAAAACGTCTCTCCCTGCGGGAAGGCGGCCGACAGCGAATTGAAGTACGCCGTCGCGATCGGGTCGCCGCCGTGCCACCAGCGCGCGCTGCGCGTGTTACGGTCGACTTTCAGGTCGCGCGGCGTGATCGTAAGGTCCGGGGGAGTCGTGGCTGCGGCCATGCGGCGTATTAAAGTTGCTTATTGAGAGTGGTGTCAATAGTGCCCAAGGCGAAACAGGTCGCAAAAAACACTCATGGCCGCCGTGTGCGGCGCACACCGGAAGAGGCGCGCACGATCGCGCTGGCATCGGCGCGCAGGCTGTTGCTGGCCGAGGGTCCGGACGCGATCACGCTGCAGGCCGTGGCGACGGACCTGGGGATGAGCCACACCAACCTGATCCACCACTTCGGCTCCGCGGCGGGGCTGCAGTCCGAGCTGATGCGACAAATGATGAGCGAGCTGACCGCTGCAATCGAGTCGGCCGTGATGCGGCTGCGCGCGGGCAAAGGCGAGTTCCGCGACTTCGTCGACATCGTGTTCGATGCGTTCGACCGCGGCGGCGCGGGCCGGCTCGCGGCCTGGATCGTGCTGTCCGGCGAAGCCACGCGGCTGCAGCCGATCGGCGAAGTGGTGCGCGACACGATCGATAGCGTCGAGCGCGGCGCCGAGTCCACCGACGCTCAGGACATCCACGAGCGTGTCACGTCGGCCACGCTGTTCGTCACGATGGCGGCGCTCGGCGACGCGATCATCGGCAATCCGCTGCGGCGCATGGTCGGCCGCGAGCGCGACGCGGTACGCAAAATCATCGGACGTCTGCTGCCCGTTGTGCTCGAGCGCGAGGCAACCAACGGCTGAATCGTCCACTGACGAAAGTCAGTTTGGCCGGGTTTTGCTTGAACCGCGGCCGCTCGCAGCGAATACTCGGGCCAACATGTCTTCGCACCGTTCCCCCATGAATTCCGGTCCCGTCACGATCCGGCTCGAAGTGCCCGAGCCGCCGTCCGCACCCGCGCCCGCCGCGGAAGCGGCGCCCCATGAGTCGGCACACCTCAGCGAGCCATTCAGCTCGATCCTCGAAGAGATCGCGAGCGAGCTGGAGCTGCGCCCGCTGCTCACCAGCATCATCACGCGCGCCTGCGGCCTGCTCGGCGCGGACGACGGAGCGATCGGCTTGTACGAGCCGCGTCGCCACGTCGTGCAGATCGAAGCGATTCATCGGTTGCCCGAGACCGAGCTCGGCGTCGAGTTCGAGATGAACGAAGGTCTCGTCGGCCGCGTGCTCGCGACCGGCAAGCCGGTCATCCTCGACAACTACGGCGAGCTCGATCGCATCACGCTGCCGGAGCACACCGGCAACACGGTGATCGGCGTGCCGATCCCCGGCCCGAGCGGCGGCCTGCTCGGTGTGTTCGGCATCGGCGCGCGTCCGCCGCGCAAGTTCGGTCAGAGCGATCTCGCGACGCTGCGCCTGTTCGCACGTCACGCCGCGATCGCGATTCAGAACGCGATGCGCTATGGACGCGAGCAGCGGCGCACCGAACGCATGATGCTGATCGCGAGCATCGCGCGCGTGATCACTTCGGGCCTCGAGCCCGAGGAGCTGGTCGCGACCGCGGCGCAGGCGATCCACAACCATCTCGGCTATCGCAACGTCGTCATCCCGCTGCTGTATCGCGGCGAAGAGGATTACCTGCTGTTCCGTGCACACGCCGGCGCGTACCAGGATATTTTCGAAGAGCCGTTCCGCATGCCCACGAACAAGGGCATCACGGGCGCCGCAGTGACGACGGGCGAGGTGCAGATCGTCAACGACGTGCGCAAGGATCCGCGCTACGTGCCGCCGCCGCTGCCGGTCAATGTGCGCACCGAACTCGCGGTGCCGATCATGCTCGGCGACGAAGCGTTCGGCTGCATCAACCTCGAAGGGCTCAATCCGTTCGACGAGGACGACGTCGCGAGCATCCAGATCATCGCGGACCACCTGGCTGTCGCGATCAAGAATGCGCGGCTGACTTCCGAAGCGCGGCAAGCCGCGGTGATGCGCGAACGGCAGCGGCTCGCACGCGATCTGCACGACGCAGTGAGCCAGGCACTGTCTTCGATCAGCCTGATGTCGCAATCGCTGGTGTCGGCGTGGCGTCGCGATCCGGCGGAAGGCGAGCGCCGCGCGCGTCGCATCGAGGAGTTGTCGCGCCTTGCGTTCTCCGAGATGCGTGCGTTGCTGCGCGAGCTGCGCCCCGACTCGGTTGCGGGCGATAACGGAGATTCCGCTGCGCGCGTCGGCGTCGCCGACGTGAAGCGCATGGGCCTTGCGGCGGCGTTGCAGCGCTTTGCGGTCGTGCTCGCGCCGCAGACGCCGAGCATCCGTCTCGATTTCACAGCCTATCGCCCGCAGTTGCCCGGTCTGGAAGAGAGCTTGTATCTGATCTGCCGCGAGGCTTTGTCGAACGCCATCCGTCATTCCGGCGCGAACCGCGTCGAGATCTCCGGGCGTCTCGACGGCGACGTGCTGACGTGCAGCGTCACCGACAACGGTCGCGGCTTCGATCTGGCGGAGCGCGCCGCAGCCGACGCCGACCGCACCGAGCAGGGCATCGGCCTGCAGACCATGAGCGAACGTGCTGCCGTGCTCGGCGGCGTGTGCGAAGTTCGATCGGAGCCTGGACAAGGGACCACCGTATGCATACGCATTCCACTGTTGGCGAGCCCGTCGTGAGCGCAGCGCCTGCCATCCGGCTGCTGCTCGTCGACGATCACGGCATCGTGCGCGAAGGTCTGCGCGCATTGCTCGACGACTGCGACGGATTCGTCATCGTCGGCGAGGCGACCAACGGCGACGAAGCGTGCGAAGCGGTGCGCCGCCTGCAGCCCGACATCGTGCTGATGGATCTGAAGATGCCCGGTTTGCCCGCGAGCGATGCGATCCGCGTGATCCGTGCTTCATCCGCGACGGTCAAGGTGATCGCGTTGACCAGTTATGCGGAGGACGGCCAGGTGCGCGAGATCATCTCGGCCGGCGCGCAGGGCTACATCCTGAAGGACGTGACCAAGGCCGATTTCCTCACGGCGCTGCGCACGGTTGCTGGCGGCCAGACCTGGCTGCATCCGCTCGCACAGCGCGCGCTGGTCGAGCAGTTGCGCAATCGGCAGGCGGATCCGCTGGCGCTGCTCACGCAACGCGAGCGCAGCGTGCTCGACCTGATCGCACGCGGGATGAGCAATCGGCAGATCGGCGACGAGCTGCATCTCACGGAAGGCACCGTGAAAGGTTACGTCAGCACGATTCTCGCGAAGCTGAAGCTCGAAGACCGCACGCAGGCGGCGCTGTTCGCCGTGCAACGCGGCCTGACCAAGAAATCGTAGACACTCTGACCTTCTGTACCCCCGGAGTCGCTGACTTTGGTCAGCGACGTCTGCAGCCGTTGCGGCGTACTGCCGGCGGCTGTCGCGCTCTATGGTCAATCCATGGAACGCAATACCTTCGGCGACGCGATCGTGATCGGCGGCAGCATGGCCGGCCTGCTCGCAGCTCGTGTGCTGGCGGATTTTTTCCGGACTGTCACGGTGATCGAGCGCGACGAGCCAAGCGAGCGGCCCGAGCCGCGTCGCGGCGTGCCGCAGGGACGTCATGCGCACGGTCTGCTGTTGCGCGGCCAGGAGACGATCTGCCGGTTGTTTCTCAGGATACGCGAGGAGCTGCTCGCAGCCGGCGCCACGCCGGTCAACATGGGTCGCGACGTGAAATGGTTTCACTTCGGCGTGTGGAAATGCCGTTATCACAGCGCACTCGACTTCATCTCCGCGAGCCGGCCGCTGATCGAATGGACCCTCGCCGAGCGCGTGCGGCGCCTGCCGAACGTGAAGACGATGCACGGCTGGTCGGCCGAGAGCGTGATCTTCGACGGTCAACGGATCAGCGGCGTGCGCGCTCATCGCCGTGACGATCGCGAAACCGAACAGCGCCTGCACGCCGACCTGGTGATCGATGCCAGCGGACGCGGCTCGCAAATCCCGCTGCAGCTGCGCGCGCTCGGGTTCGAGCGTCCGGCGGAATCGGCGGTGCGGATCGACGTCGGCTATGCCACCTGCACGTTCCGCGCGCCCTCGACTCCGCGCGACTGGAAGATGCTGTACGTCGTTGCCCAGCCGCCGGCCAAGCGCGGCGGGCTGATCCTGCCGATGGAGGGCGATCGCTGGATGTGCACGCTCGTCGGCTCGCACGGCGATCATCCGCCGACCGATCTCGCGGGCTACCTCGCGTTCGCGAAGAGTCTGCCGGCGCCCGACATTTACGAGGCGCTATGCAATGCCGAGCCGCTGACGGAGCCGGTGCGCTACGGTTTTCAGGCAAGCCTGCGCCGCCACTACGAGAAGCTCAGTCGTTTTCCGCCAGGTCTGCTGGTGCTCGGCGACGCGTCGTGCAGCTTCAACCCGGTGTACGGGCAGGGCATGAGCGCGGCGTCGATGTACGCCGACGTCTTGCAGTCGTCTCTGCAGGAGCGTGTGGCGCTCGGCTGGAGACTCGACGATCTGTGGCGAGTCTTCTTTCGCGAAGCGGCGCGCGCAGCCGACCGTCCGTGGCAGCTCGCGACCGGCGAAGACTTCCGTCATCCGGAGACAATCGGTACGCGCGGTCGAGCGCTCCGCTTCCTGCATTGGTATACGAGTAAGGTGCATCTCGCTGCGAGCGTGTCGCCGCAAGTCACGGAGCGCTTCTACGAGGTGATGCACCTGCTGAAGCCGCCGACGGCGATGTTCACGCCGGCCATCATGTGGAAGCTCGCGACGCGTCGCCGGCCGCCGCGCGTCGCGGCGCGGAGCTCAGACTTTGAAGCCTTCGCTCGCCAGCGGTAGCGTGCGGACGCGATGGCCGGTGGCGGCGAAGATCGCGTTGCAGATCGCGGGCGCGACTGGCGGCAATGCCGGCTCGCCGACGCCGGTCGGCGAGAAGTCGCTCTGGATGAAGTGCACGTCGACCACCGGCGCATGCCCGATGCGCAGGATCGGATAGCGGTCGAAGTTCGTCTCCTGGATCCGGCCGTTCTCGATCGACAGCTGCAGGCCGAGTGCAGTGCTGAAGCCGTCGACGACCGAGCCTTCGACCTGGTTCTCCGCGCCGCTCAGGTTCACGACCGGGCCGATGTCGCCCGCGACCGTGACCTTGTGCACGGTCAGCTTGCGGTCCGCATCGACGCTGACCTCGGCGACTTCTGCGAAGTGGCCCGCATGACTGAAGTGGAACGCGAGGCCGAGGCCGCGACCCTTCTGCAGGTCCTTGCCCCAGCCGGCCTTCTCGGCTGCTAGTTTGAGGACGGCAGCCGCACGCCCGGTGTTGAGCGAATACTCGTTGCCCTTGTCCAGCCAGCGCGGCTCGCCCATGACTTCCAGCATGAATTCCAGGTGATCGCGCTTCGCCGCCACCGAGCATTCGTGCAGGAACGATTGCACGGCGAAAGCAATCGAGTTCGAGCGCGGCGCGCGCCACGGCCCGGTCGGAATCGCGAGCGGCAGCTTGGTTTGCGTCAGCCGCACATTGGGCAGCAGCAGCGCCGGGAACTCATCGGGACTGAGATCGCCGCCGCTGGTCGGCTTCTGACCGTCCTGGCTGAACGTGATGAAGTGATCCGCCCACGCGACCAGCTTGCCCGCAGCGTCGACGCCGCCCTTGAACGAGTGGAAGCCGCCGACGCGATAGAAGTCGTGCTGCATGTCGTCTTCGCGAGTCCACTGCAGCTTCACCGGCACGCCGGCCTGCCTGGAAATGAGCGCAGCTTCGCAGGCATAGTCGTTCATCAGCCGCCGGCCGAAACCGCCGCCGACGCGCGTCTGATGAATCGTGACTTTCTCTTTCGGAATACCCAGCGCGCCGGCGATCAGGCCGAGCGCCGAGTCGGGCGTCTGCGTCGGCGCCCAGATTTCGACGGAACCGTCCTTGAAGGACGCGGTGCAGTTCATCGGCTCCATCGGCGCGTGCGACACGAATGGATACGTGTAGAAACCTTCGACCGTCTTCGCGCTCCCGAACGCCTTCTCGACGTTCCCGGTGTCTCGCAGCGAATCGCGGCCCGGCTCCCTGGCGATCTTCTGCGCATCGCTGACTGCTTTGCTCCAGCTGTCCTTCGAGGCGCCCGATTCATCCCAGGTCACCTTCAGCTGACGGCGCGCGGCGAGCGCTGCGTATGTCGAGTTGGCGAGGATCGCCACACCCGGCATGACCTCCGTCGGCTTGCCGGTGCCTGCGATTACCAGCACGTTCGTGACGCCCGGGAGCTTGCGGATTGCTTCGAGATTCGCTTCGCCGACCTTGCCGCCGACCGCGGGACACTTCTCGAACACGGCGTACTGCATGCCCGGAATCACCTGGTCGATGCCGAACAGCGGCTGGCCCGTGACGACCTGCAGGTTGTCGACGCCGGTGATGCGCTTGCCGAGCAGCTGGTAATCCTTGCGCTCCTTGAGCTTGAGCGATTTCTCATCGGGAACGGGCAGAGCTGCGGCCTTCGTCGCGAGCTCGCCGTAGCTCGCGCGGCGATTGCTGGCCTCGTGGACGACGCTGCTGCTTTCGGTCGTGCATTCGTTGGCACTGACGCCCCAATCTTTCGCCGCGGCGGCAACGAGCATCGCGCGTGCTGTTGCGCCCGCGCGGCGCAGCTGGTCCCAGGCCGTCGGAATCGAGCGTGAGCCGCCGGCGCTTTGCCGGCCGTACACGGCCGGATTCACAGGCGCCTGTTCGACGCGCACCTTGGACCAGTCGGCGTCGAGCTCCTCGGCCACGATCATCGGGAACGAAGTCTTCACGCCCTGGCCGATCTCCGGACCCTTGGAGTAGATCAGGAGGGTGCCGTCGGGCGAGATGCGCAGAAATGCGTTCGGCGCGAAAGCCGGGTCAGCGCTGTTCGCCTTCGCGAAGGCAGTGGCGCGATCGCCGATGTAGAAGGCGAGAGCGAGGCCGCCACCGGCGATGCCCACGATCTTCAGGAAAGCGCGGCGGCTGATCTGTGCAACGGTGCTCTGCGCCTCGGCGGCGCGCAGCATCTCCTGCACATAGTCATCGGCGGAATGAACGGAGTGCTCGGCTGCGCTCATGACGGAACCCTCACTCGTGCGCCTGCTTCGCCGCGGCGTGAATCGCCTTGCGAATGCGCGGGTATGTACCGCAGCGGCAGATGTTGCCGTTCATCGCGGCATCGATATCAGCGTCGCTCGGGTTCGGTTTCTGTTTGAGCAATGCCGCAGCTGACATCAGCTGGCCGGCCTGGCAGTAGCCACATTGCGGGACGTCGTGCTCGATCCATGCAGCCTGCAGCGCATGAAGCTTGCCGTCCTTGCTCGCGAGTCCCTCGATCGTCGTGATGCGCTGGCCCGCTGCGGCGCTCACCGGCACCGAGCAGGAGCGCGTCGGCGCGCCATTCAAATGAACCGTGCAGGCACCGCACTGGCCGATGCCGCAACCGTACTTGGTGCCGACCAGTCCGAGCTGATCGCGCAGCACCCACAGGAGCGGGGTGGATTCGTCCAAACCCTCGATGACGTGCTCGGTGTCGTTGACTTGTAGGCGCATAGGAAAAGTCCCGTGACAATCGCATCGCGCCCGATTCTTTCATGGCACCGTGCAGGGAACAATGCAGCCCGCCGCCCGTGAGCGGCCGTTCGTCGCAGGGATCGCCGGAACCGCGCCAGCCGGTCAGACATTTCTCCTACAGCCCACTGTGGAGAAATGTCATGCGATGGTTCTTCCTGGCGGTCGGCGTGATGGCCTGGCTTCTGGCACTCGGCGTCGTCTGGATCTTTTCGGAGAGCGGCGGCGCGCTGACGTTCATCGCGGCCGGCGTGTTCGCGACGGTCGCCATCATGGCGCTGGTCGGCGAGCGCATCATCAAGGTGCTCGAGGAGATTCGTGACGGCAGCGTTACCCGCATCCGCGTCAATACGCCTGCCGAGCGAGTCGTGACGGAGCGTGCGGTATCGGACCGGGAAGTCGAGCAGCTAGCCGCTAGCCGCTAGCGGGTGCTCGTCGCCGGTTGCCGCCGCGCTGTTGAAATTAACGATCCAGCGGCGGCATTCCTCGGCGGGGATCGCGGGGCTGTAACGATAGCCCTGCCCATAGTCGTAACCGGCCTGCGCCAGGTATTGCGCAGTCCATTCCGATTCGACGCCTTCGGCGACGACCTGCAGCCCGAGCTCGTGCGCCATGCGCACGGTCGAGTTCACGATGCTGCGGTCGTCGGCACGCTCGTGCAGATGCGTGACGAACGACTTGTCGAGCTTTACTGCGTGCACCGGCAGCAGGCGCAGGTATCCGAGCGATGAGAAGCCGGTGCCGAAGTCGTCGATCGAGAGCGCGATGCCGAGCGCGTGAATGTCGCGGATGACGCGCAAGGCGCGCTCGCTGTCGTAGAGCATCGCGCTTTCAGTGATCTCCAGCTCCAGCGCTTCGCCCGGCACGCGATGCTTCTCCAGCAGGCCGCGCAGCACGTTCGTGAAATCGGTGTCCTGCAGCAGCCGGGCCGACAGGTTCACCGCGATGCGGACCTGCAATCCGGACGCGCGCCATTGCAGCCACTGCGACATCGCGCAGGCCAAGGTCCATTCCGTCAGCGGCCGGATCAGGTCCGTCGATTCCGCGAGCACGATGAATTCGGCGGGGCTGACGAATCCGTAATCCGGGTGCGGCCAGCGAATCAATGCTTCGACGCTGTCGCAGTGGCCGCTGCGGAAGTTGATCTTCGGCTGGTAGTACAGCCGCAGCTGGCCGTTGGTGATCGCGTTGCGCAGCTCGCCGACCATCGCGAGACGGCGAACGGTATTGCGATCGTTTGCCGGGTCGTACATCTCGAAGCGCGTCTGGCGCCGCTTGGCAACGTACATCGCCACGTCGGCGTGACGCAGCAGGGTCGCGGGATCCGCGGCGTCGTCCGGAAAGCGCGCGATGCCGATGCTCACGCCGACGTCGATCGCGATACCCGCGGCAGCGATCGGCTCGCGCAGGCTTTCGTGCAGAATGCCGGCGATGGCCACGGTGTCGTCGTTCGAATTCTTCTGTTCGAGCACGAGCGTGAATTCGTCGCCTCCCAGTCGTGCGACGAAGCCGCGGCCGGTGACCGATTCGAAGCGCCGCGCGACTTCGCGCAGCACCTGGTCGCCGACTTCATGGCCGAGCGTGTCGTTCACTTCCTTGAAGCGGCACAAGTCCAGCATCAGGAGTGCTACGCGGCCCTCGCGCTGCGAGCGCGTCAAGGCGACTTCGAGGTGCTTCATCAGCGCCGCGCGGTTCGGCAGGTCCGTGAGCGAATCGTGTGTCGCTTCGTATTGCAGGCGCTGCTCCTGCATCTTGCGCGCGGTGATGTCGCGCACGATCACCGTGCGCAGCGCTTCGCCCTGGATGTCGACCGGGCTCACGGTGATTTCGACGGGGAACGGCAGGCCGTCGTGTTTGGTCGCTTCCGCTTCGATGACTCTGCCCGGAAGCGTCTGCGAAAGGTGCGTGGCGTCCGGCAGCGGCACGTAGCGCGCGACCGACGTACCGACCATCGTCTCGCGGCTGCAGGCGAACATCGATGCCGCGGCAGCATTGGCCATCTCGATCTGACCCTGCCGGCCTACGACCATGATCGCGTCGGCCGAGGACTCGGCGACGCTGCCGAGCAACGCGTCGCGACGGCGCATGCCGAACGCGTAGACGAGCGCACGCATCGTCTCCTGATCGAGGGAGCGGATCGTCGCGGCCAGGAACGTGCCGGCGACGATCAGCAGCGCGGGCACAAATTCCAGCACCAGGCGATGGGTCGAGTAGGCGTAGACGTTCAATGCGCCGAGTACCGCGACAGCGATAGCACCGGCCAGGAGATTCTTGCGCCAGCCGTTGCCCGCAAAATAGGCGCCGGCGAGTGCGGTGAGCGCCGCGAGGGCGAGCAGATCGATCCACCAGGGCGTCGTGCGCAAAGCTCCTTCGCGCACGGTCTGAGCGGCGAGGGCCTGAATCACGACACCCGGCAGCGACTGGTAGACGGGCACGGCCTTGATGTCCGACAGCTCCAGCGCGGTCGGACCTATCATGACCGTCTTGTCGCGCAGCGCTCCGGGATCGACGCGGCCGGCGAGCACGTCGACATACGGCAGGTAGGTGAACGAAGCGGGCGAGATCGAGTAGTCGATCGGCACTGCACCGTCGGCGGCGACTTCCGGTCCGGCGATCAATGCGACCGCCGAGGGCACGCTCCGGTCGCCGAACGACCATTTCGCGGCCATCGAGCGGATCAGTCCGTCGTCGTCCTGCCGGAAGTTCACGCCACCGAGCGTCGCGTGGCTGCGGAAGGGCGCCAACGGTGTGGTGTAGATGAATTTGCCGGCGACGACCGGGTCGGGCTGAAAGAACGCGGGCAGCACGATCTGCGTTGGAGCGAAGCCTGCCAGAGCTGACTCGAGCGCGGCGTCGTCCTCGGCGTTCGTGTGTGCGCTGAAGTCGACGTCGACGAAAACGCGGCGCGGCTCCGCGGCGGCGAGGGTCTCCAGCAAGCGAGCGTGATAGCGGCGTGGCCAGGGCCATTGCCGCAGGTCGGCGAGGCTGTGCGCGTCGATGCCGACGAGCACGATGTCCGAAGCGACTTCGCGTTGCAGCAGGTGAGATCGCGCGTCCGCGGCTCTATGTTCGAACGCAGAGAGAAAGCCGGCCGCTCGCAGCAGCAGGGTCACTGCGAGAATCGTCAGGGCGACGAGTGGCCAGCGGTAATCGCGGCCGATCAATGTCAGTTCCTATGTTTGCGGCCGAGCAGGCCGCCGAGGCCGAGGTCCACGTCGAGTCCGCCGGAACCGGCATCGACGCCGACAGTGACGCCGCCGACATTGACGTCAGCACCGACATTGCCGGCGCCTGCATCGACGCCGACGCTTGCATCGACGTCGGTGCCCGCGACGGTCGAACCGAGGCCGACATCAACCGTGCCGGCCGGAGCATCGACTGCGGCTGCGGCGCCGACATCGACAACCGGCGTGGTGCCCGCGGCGACCGTCGCACTTGCGCCGACATCCACGGCGCCGGCAGGAACATCAACCGCCGCAGCGGTGCCGACATCGGCACTCACGCTGCCAACGTCTGCCCCGACGCTGCCATTCGCTGCGACTGTGCCAGCACTCAGATCAACAGCCGTCGAGGCGCCAGCGCCGACGCTCGCAATTTCGCCAACCGATGTGCTTGCGCCGACATCGACGCTCGCCGAGCCGGCCGGGAGATCGACCTTCGCATCGGCCGCCACGTCAGCGGTCACGACGTCGCTCACAGCCACAGTCGTTTTCGCGGCCAACGCTGTATTGCCATCCTGCAGCGTCTCGACGATCGGTCCGCGCACGGTCGGCGTTGTCACGCTCGCATCGACGTCGACTCGCGTGTTGCCGTCGTTACGCGCGGCCACGACATCGGAATTCGAGTCCGGCGAATCCGCCTGCGGACGCGCTGCCAGCTCCTGATTGCGCCGCGCGTCGCGAGCGGCAGCGTTGAGGCGCAGCACGCTGATGCTGACGTCGTTGCGGCGGCGGATCGCAATTTCGCCGGCGTCGAGATCGACCACGTCGCTCTCGTCGCTGGCGCGCACTTCGAGGTGACCTTCGAACAGCGCGATGGTCGTGCTGTCTTCCTGCGCGGCGACGTTGAACTGTGTGCCCTTGATGACTGCGACCAGGTACGGAGCTTCGACGCGCAGGCGTGTCCCGGTGCGCTTGCCGATGCTGTAGAACGCGTTACCGCGGATCTGAACGATTCGCTCGACCAGTCCGTCTTCAGCGGCGCTCTGCGGAATCTCCAGTTCGGTGTTGCTGGCGGCCGCGAAAGTGCTGTTGCCCTGCCGAAGCGTGACCGCGCCGTCGGCGCCTGTGCGCACAGTGGCGGGGAGTTGCAGGATTGCGCCGTTTGAGAGCGGCACTGTCATGCCAGCCATCGTTGCGCTGACTGTGCCGTGCACGGTGACGGCGACGATGTCGCCACGCGCAGGAGTCGCCGCGGCCATCGCGGACAACGGCACGCAAGCGAGCAACGCGGCGCTGAGCATCAGGACTGCGGACCGTGACGCGATTCTCAACGATTGAAACATCGTACGGCTCTCCCCTAGCAGGCGCGATCCTACGGTTCGATCGCCCCTCCAGATGTGAGGGTGGTCGCAGCACCGGAATTGAGCGTCGGGAAAGATACGTCACGGCGAATCGGGAACGGTCGCAGATGTTTCATAACTGGGTCACATCGCGGGTTACGTCAACAGCAGCGCGGGCGCTTGTCATAATCGCCTTGGCGCTCGGCGCTGCGCCTGCGCGCGCAGTTGACGAGCCAACACTGAGCGCGACCGTCATCGACGGTTCCAGCGCCTACACGCCGACGCAGTTGTTCGCCGTCTATCGCGATCAGCTCGGTCGTCCGATCAATACCTCGAGCGCGCAGGCGATCCTCACGCAGATCGAAGCGCTCTATCTGCGCGACGGTTTCTCGCGCCCCGAATTCCGGCTCGATGAAGATCTCGCCGCGGCAGGCATCCTGCGCATCGAAGTGTTCGAAGCGCAGATCACGCGCGTGCAGTTCACCGGCGATGCCGGCCCGTACGCAGCGCGGCTCGAAGAGCTGGCCGGCGACCTGAGTTTGCGCGTGCCGCTGCGCTCCGCTGATTTGCAGACGGCGCTGCAAACCATGCGCGATCTGCCGGGTCTCACGGTCCGCGCGACGACACGGCGCGACGAGCCGCGGCGCAATGCGTACGCGCTGACCATCGCGACCGAGTACAAGCCCTTCGATGCGACGATCCAGATCTCCAATCGCGGCACGCGCGAGATCGGGCCGATGTTCGTCATCAACCAGCTCATCGCCAACAGTCTGTTCGGTTATCGCGAGCGGCTCGGTGTGTTCGCTTCGGCGGCGACCGACACAGACGAGTATCGCGGCGGCGGCGTGTTCTTCGACGTGCCTGTCGGCGAGGACGACACGCACCTGACGACGACCGCGTTCAAGACGGAATCGAATCCGACCGAGACGCCGGACCGCGACGATCGTTACGACCGCGAGCGCGTGTCGCTGCGCGCTTCGGGCACATTGGATTCGACATCTGCGATGCGCCTCGGCTGGTCGGCGAGCTTCGACTGGGACGACCTCGGCATCGCGCGCGATGACTCTCAGCTGCGCACTGAAAAGCTGCGCGTGCTCGAGCTCGGCGGGCGAGTCAGCGGCCGCATGGGCACTTCGAGCCAATACCTGCTCGGCCTGCAGGTGCGACGCGGCCTGAACGCGTTCGGCAGCGAGCTCGAGGCGCTGGACATCGTGGACGATCCGCGACGGAAAGACTTCCTCGTCACGAAGCTGCAGTTCACCGAGCTGGTGAGCTTTGCGCAGCGCTGGACGGTGCGGCTCGACGCGTTCGGTCAGCAGTCGGCGTATGTGCTGCCCGACAACGAGCGCTACAAGATCGGTGGCGAGCGCCTCGGGCGCGGCTTCGAGGTCACCGAGATCGCCGGCGACCAGGGACTGGGCGCTAAGGCCGAGCTGCGTCGCGAAATGTCAGGCGCGGCCGCGCCGCTGGGCAAGACTTCCCTGTACGGGTTCTACGACTTCGCGGCGGCCTGGAAGCAGGACCAGCCGGGGAGGGAGTCGGCGGCGACCGCCGGCATCGGGTTCGCGATGGAATATTGGCGGCTCTCCGGCTTCATCGAGGTCGCCAAGCCGCTGACGCACGCCGACGTCGAGGGCGACCGGGACGCGAAGGTGTTCGCCGAGGTCCGGTTGAAGCTTTAGAATCCCGCGCCTTGCCTGAGCGCGGGAGAGCCTTCTTGACCGAGAGTTCCGACAGCGGCGCCGTCCACGGCGCCATCCAGGCCGACGTCGTCATCGTCGGCGCCGGCCCCTGCGGCCTGTTCCAGATCTTCGAGCTCGGCCTGCTCGGCATCCACGCCCACGTGGTCGATTCGCTGAAGCACCCGGGCGGCCAGTGCAGCGAGCTGTACCCCGAGAAGCCCATTTACGACATCCCCGCGCTACCGGTCTGCGGCGCGCAGGAGCTGGTCGATCGCCTGCTGAAGCAGGCCAAGCCGTTCAACGCGCAGTTCCACATGGGCGAGGAAGTGACCGCGCTGGAGGTCCTGCCGGACCAGACGTTCCTGCTCACGACTTCGCGGGACACGCGCTTCCACGCCAGGACCGTGATCATCGCGGGCGGCCTCGGCTCGTTCCAGCCGCGCCGCCTCGGCCTGGAAGGCAGCGAACCTTTCGAAGGCAAGCACATTCATTACAAGGTGAAGAGCGCCGGCGACTTCACCGGCAAGCACCTGGTGATCTTCGGCGGCGGCGACTCCGCGCTCGACTGGACGCTGGAATTCGTGGGCAAGGCCCGCAGCGTGACGCTGGTGCACCGGCGTCCGGACTTCCGCGCGCAGCCGGCGTCCGTGTCGAAGATGCGCGATCTGGTGGCTCACGGCAGCATGCGCTACGTCGAGGCAATCGCGCACTCGCTGCTCACCGAGGGCGATGCTTTCCGCGGCGTGCGCGTGAAGAGTCTCGACGGCCAGTTGCATGAGATTCGCGCCGACCAGGCACTGGTGTTCTTCGGCCTGCATCCGAAGCTCGGTCCGATCGCGAACTGGGGCCTCGGGATCGACAAGCGCGCGATCCAGGTCGACACGGAGAAATTCCAGACCAACATCCCGGGTGTGTTCGCGATCGGGGACATCAATACGTACCCCGGCAAGAAGAAACTGATCTTGTCGGGTTTCCACGAAGCGGCGCTGGCGGCCTTCGCAGTGGCAGCGCGCCTGAACCCGGCGAAGAAGATCCCGCTGCAGTACACGACCACCAGCCCGATCATGCACAAGCGCCTGGGTGTGCCTGACTAGCCTTAAAATTCATTAGAATCAGGTTGTTACGGGCGCGGCTACCGGATTGTCACGCCGCTATTTAGTCATACCGAAAGCATATTTCTCGCATCGCGGAGCGGCGGCCTAGAGTCGCCGTCCATGTATCGCTACGACCCGATCGATCAACGGCTGGTAGAGCAGCGCGTCGCGCAGTTTCGCGACCAGACGCAGCGCTTCCTCGCGGGCCAGATTTCCGCGGACGATTTCAAGTCCCTGCGGCTGCGCAACGGCCTGTACATCCAGAAGCACGCGCCGATGCTGCGCATCTCGGTCCCGTACGGACTGTTGCAGACCCAGCAGCTGCGCATGCTCGCGCGCATCGCGCGTGAGTTCGATCGCGACTACGGTCACTTCACCACGCGCCAGAACATGCAGTTCAACTGGCCGAAGCTCGAGACGGTGCCGGACATCCTGGCGCTGCTTGCGACGGTGCAGATGCACGCGATCCAGACCAGCGGCAACTGCATTCGCAACGTGACCGCCGATCACCTCGCCGGCGTCGCGCCGGACGAGCTGGAAGATCCGCGGCCGTGGTGCGAGTACATCCGCCAGTGGGCGACGCTGCATCCCGAGTTCTCGTACCTGCCGCGTAAATTCAAGATCGCTGTGACGGGCTCGCCGCAGGATCGCGCCGCCTCGCGCGTGCACGACATCGGCCTGCACCTCGTGCGCAACGCTGCCGGCGAAACCGGTTTCGAAGTGATCGTCGGCGGCGGTCTCGGCCGCACGCCGATCATCGGCCACGTGATCCGCGAGTTCCTGCCGAAGCAGGAGCTGCTCGCGTATCTCGAAGCGATTCTGCGCGTCTACAACCTGGAAGGGCGGCGCGACAACATTCACAAGGCGCGCATCAAGATTCTCGTGAAGGCCGTCGGTCCGCAGAAGTTTCGCGAGCTGGTCGAAGCCGAGTTCGCGGCTGCCCGCGACACGGCGCCCGGGTTCGATGCTGCCGAGTTCGAGCGCATCAAGGATTTCTTCGCTCCGCCGCCGTACGAATCGCTGCCGGACGAGGACGTCGAGGCCGGCAAGCCGCGCGAATTCCGCAACTGGTACCGCCAGAACTCGCGCAAGCACAAGGTCGCGGGCTATCGCTCCGTGTTCGTATCGCTGAAGGCGCCGAACCGGCCGCCGGGCGACATCACTGCCGAACAGATGGATCGGGTCGCCGACCTCGCCGACCGGTATTCGCTCGGGCTGGTGCGCAGCACGCACGACCAGAACCTGTTGTTCGCCGACGTGCGCCAGCGGGATGTGTTCGAAGTGTGGCAGGCGCTCAAAGCGCTCGATCTGGCGACGCCGAACATCGGCACGCTGACCGACATGATCTGCTGCCCGGGCCTCGATTTCTGCTCGCTGGCGAACGCTCGCTCGATTCCGATCGCGCAGCAGATCAATGAGCGCTTCGACGATCTCGACTACCTGTACGATCTCGGCGAGATCCAGCTGAAAATGTCGGGCTGCATGAACGGCTGCGGCCATCACTCGGTCGGCCACATCGGCATCCTCGGCGTCGATAAGAGCGGCGAGGAGTGGTACCAGATCACGCTGGGCGGCTCGACCGGCGGCCGTGACGCGTCGCTCGGCGAAGTGATCGGCCCGTCCGTCGCATTCGACGAGGTCACGGACACGATCGAGCGCATCATCGGCGTGTACGTCGCCGAGCGTCACGAGGACGAGCGCTTCCTCGAAACTTTCCGCCGCATCGGTGTGGCGCCCTTCAAGGCACGTGTCTATGCGCCAGCTCATCAGGCGGCGTGAAATCGTCAGCGACGACTGGCGCTATGCGGAGGAGGATCCGCAGGGCCGCGATCGTGCGCTGATTCTGCCATTCGCGCGCTGGCAGCAGGAGCGCAGCCGCTGGTGGCTGTGGGATGGCCGTCTCGGCGTGCGGATCGGTCCGGCTGATCCGGTCGCGGCGCTCGAGCGGGATTTCCTGCGCGTCGGGCTCGTGGCCATCGAGTTCGGCGGTATAGCCGAAGGCCGCGGCTACAGCCAGGCGCAGCTGCTTCGCAAGCGCTACAAGTTCGGGGGCGAGCTGCGGGCTGTCGGCAATATCCAGCGCGATCAGTTGTTCTATCTCGCGCGCTGCGGTTTCGACTCTTTCGAGCTGCCGGCCGGCGCGGATCTAGAAGGCGCGCTGAGCTCGTTCGACGATTTCTCGGTGGCCTACCAGGCCGCGACCGACCTGAATCTGTCGCTGGAGCGACGCGCGTCGTAAGAGTCGGTATCTTTGCCGGATGTACGTGGACTCCGGCACCGCAGGCTTCGAAACGCTCGCCTCACGGCCGCGCGCCGAATTGCTCATCGTGCACGGCCTCGCCGAATACGGTGACCGCTATCGCGACTTGTCTGCAACGCTCGCCGAGCGCGGCATTTCCTGCTTCGCCTACGACCAGCGTGGCCACGGCTCGCGGCCGGGCGAGCGCACCCACGTCGAGCGCTTCGACGATTTCGTCGACGACCTGAATATGGCAGCAGAATCGCTGCGGCGGCGCTCGCCGGAGCTCCCGCTGTTCGTGTGGGGCCACAGCATGGGCTCGATCGTCGTGATGTGCGCGGTGCTCAGCGCGCGGCACCGCTGGCGCGGCGCGATCACGACCAGCAACTCGCTGGAAGTCTTTCGCCGCGGACTAAATCCACTGAACCCTTTATTTCGACTGGCATCGCGCGTGGCGCCACGCATCCGCGTCCCGCTCGGACTCGACTCGCGCAAGATCTCGACGGATGAAGCCGTGCAGCGCGCCTATGCGAGCGACCCGCTCATTCCACCGACCGCGAGCTTGCGATTGATCGTCGAGTTTGCCGCGGCGTGCGAGCGCTGCCGGAAAGACGCTTCCCAGCTGACGCTGCCGTGGCTCGTCGTTCATGGTGAAGCCGACGCGATCGCGCCGGTGCAGGGATCGCGCATGCTGTTCGAGGCGCTGCAGTCGCAGGACAAGCAGCTCGTGATCTATCCTGGCCTGCGCCACGAGGTGCACAACGAGCGTCCCGCGGAGCGGGCGAAATTCATCGATCTGCTCAGCGGCTGGATTCTCGAAAGGAGTTGAGCATGGAACTGAAGAACGGCGTGTGCATCGTCACCGGCTCAGCCACTGGCATCGGTGCGGCTTGCGCAGTTCAGCTCGCTCAGCGCGGCTGTCGCACGGTCATCAACTACACCAAGAGCGAAGCCGAAGCGCGCGAGACGGCGAAGCTCTGCGAGCAGCAGGGTGCGGAGGCGTTGCTGGTGCGTGCGAATGTCGCGGACGACGCGGACTGCCGGCGCATGGCGGACGCAGCGCTGGCTACATGGGGTCGCATCGATGCTCTGGTGAACAATGCCGGCACCACGAAAGTCGCGTTCAATCATGCCGACCTCGGCGCGCTCAGCGCCGCGGACTTCCAGCACGTTTACGGCGTGAACGTGATCGGCGCGTTCCAGATGATCCGCGCGGTCGAGCCCGCGATGCGCAAGCAGGGCGGTGGTGCGGTCGTGAATGTCTCGTCGATCGCAGCCGTGATGGGCATTGGTACTTCGGTGGCGTATGCCGCGTCGAAAGGCGCACTCAACACAATGACGCTTTCGCTGGCGCGCGCGCTCGGGCCGCAGATCCGCATCAATGCGGTGTGTCCGGGATTCGTCGAGACGCGCTGGCTGCAGGAAGCGCTTGGTCCGGCTTACGAAGGCGCGAAAGCTCGTTACATGTCGAACGCAGCGCTGCAAAAGGTCTGCACGCCCGACGACATCGCACGTGCAGTGCTGTGGCTGCTCGAAGGCTCGGAACTGGTGACGGGCGAGTTCATTCTGGTCGATGGTGGCGCCCACCTCGGCGGCTCGCCGACCAAAGCGCGCTAACCGCCGACCGCGACTCGCTTCTCCGCCGTCGACAAATCCGCGAACTGCAACGCCGCCAGGCGCGAATACAGCTCATTCGTCTGCAGCAGTTCGGCGTGGGTGCCGATCGCGATGATCCGGCCGTGATCGAGCACGACGATGCGATCTGCCTTGAGCACCGTTGCGAGGCGGTGCGCAATGATGATCGTCGTGCGGTTCTGCATCAGCTTCTCCAGCGCCTGCTGAACGTACAGCTCGCTTTCGGCATCGAGCGAGCTCGTCGCCTCATCCAGCAGCAGGATCGGCGGATCCTTCAGCAATGCGCGCGCGATCGCGATGCGCTGCCGCTGGCCGCCCGAAAGCCGGGTGCCGCGCTCGCCGAGAAACGTCTCGTAGCCTTCCGGCAACTGGCGAATGAACGAGTCGGCGCCTGCCGCGCGCGCTGCCGCTTCGATTTCGGCATCGGTCGCGCCGGGACGGCCGTAGCGGATGTTCTCGCGCGCGCTCGTCCCGAACAGCACCGTCTCCTGCGGCACCAGGCCGATCCGCAACCGCAGGTCCTGCGGGCTCGCTTTCGCGATGTCGACGCCGTCGATCACGACGCGGCCGGACAGCGGATCGTAGAAGCGCAGCAGCAGCTGGAAAGTCGTGCTCTTACCCGCGCCCGATGGGCCGACGAACGCGACCGTTTCGCCCGGTTCGATGTCCAGCGACAGGCGCTCGAGCGCGAGCGCGTCGGGCCGCGATGGATAGCGGAACGACACGTTCTCGAACCGGATGCGGCCCTGCGCCGGCGTCGGGAAAGTCTCAGGATGCGGCGGAGCGACGATCACCGGCTGTGCGTTCTTCAGCTCCACGAGACGCTCCATCGCGCCGGCCGCACGCTGCACTTCGCCCCACATCTCGCTCAGCGACGCCGCGGAGATCGCGACATACATGGCATAGATCAGAAACTGGCTCAGCTGACCGCCGGTCATCTCGGCGGCCAGCACGCGATGCGCGCCTTGCCAGAGCACGAAAGTGACCGCGCCGAAAATCGTCATCGTGCCGACCGCCGTCAGCAGCGCCCGCATGCGGGTGCGGCGGATCGCGACGACGAACGAGTCCTCGACCGCCTTGGTATAGCGCTGCGAATGCAAGCCTTCGAGCGTGAACGCCTGCACCGTCTGAATGGCATTCAGTGTTTCGCCGGCCAGGCCGCTGGTGTCGGCGATCCGATCCTGCGACTGCCGCGACAGATTGCGCAGCCGGCGCCCGAACGCGATCAGCGGGCCCATGACGAGCGGAATGCCGAGCAGGATCATGCCGGCGAGCGAGGGGGCCGTGGCAATCAGCAGCACGAGCGCGCCGATCAGCTGGATCGTCGAGCGCAAGGTGATCGACAGGTTCACGCCGGCGATCGACTGCACCAGCGTCGTATCCGTCGTCAGCCTCGACAGCACTTCGCCGGTGCGAGTGACCTCGAAGAACGTGGGGTCCATGCGGATCACGCGCGCGTAGATGTCGGAACGCACGTCAGCGACCACACGCTCGCCGAGCCAGCTGACGAGATAGAAGCGCAGGGCGGCGAAGATGCCGAACGCGACGGCGGCGGCGAGGAACGCGACGAAGTAGAAGTCGATCGTCGCGGAATTCTGCACGACCATGCCCTGGTCGATGACGTTGCGGAACGCGAGCGGCAGCACGAGCAACGCGCCTGACGCGACCAGCAGCGCGCCGAGCGCGAGCACGAGGATGCCGCGGTACCGTCGCAGGTACGGCCACAGGGCGCGCAGCGGTTTGAGCGAACGCCCCTTGGGGCGATCGATGATTTCGTTCATTTGTAGACCGGCAACTCCACGTCGGCAAACAGCGCGTCGACGTCGGCCGGCGTGGCGGCGTGGCCGGCGCGATCCACCAGGCGGCGCGTCAGGTGCGGCGCCAGCTGCTGCAGGAAATCGTACATGTAGCCGCGCAGCAGTGCGCCTTGCTGGAATCCGGCCCAGGTCATGTGCGCCGGAAACAGGTGCGAAGCGTCGATCGACACCAGGTCGCCGTCTTCGCGCGGGTCGACCGCCATGCTCGCGACGATACCGACGCCGAGACCGAGCCGCACGTAGGTTTTGATTACATCCGCGTCACGTGCGGTGAGCGCGACGCGTGGCGTGAGACCGGCGCGCGCGAAAATCTGCTGCAGCGAGGATGGACCGGAGAACCCGAACACGTAGGTGACGATCGGATACTCGGCGAGCGTTTCGATGGTGATCTTCGTTTCTTCCGCCAGCGGATGGTCCTGCGGCACCACGATGCGCCGGTGCCAGCGGTAGCAGGGCAGCAGCACCAGGTTGCCGAACATCTCCTGCGAGCCGGTGTTGATCGCGAAGTCAATGCGGTCGCGCTGGGACATGTCGGCAATCTGCTCCGACGTGCCCTGGTGCAGATGCAACTCCACCTGCGGGTAACGCTCGCGGAACTTGCGGATCACTTCGGGCAGCACGTAGCGCGCTTGCGTGTGCGTCGTGCCGATCGCGAGCGAGCCGCGCCCGTCGCCCTTCTGCTCGTCCGCCAGTCGCTTGATGCTCTGGACTTCCTTGAGGACTTTCAGCGCGCGATCGATGACGCGCTTACCTGCCGGCGTGATGCGCGTGAGCGTGCGCCCCTGGCGCAAAAAGATCGGAAAGCCGAGCTCGTCCTCCAGCTGTTTGAGCTGCTTGCTGACCCCTGGCTGCGAGGTATGCAGCCGCTCCGCCGCCGCCGTGATGTTGAGGTCGCTTTCGACGATCGCCGCGAGGTAGCGTAATTGCTGTAGTTTCATGCACTTAAGTGTACCCGCTGGCACACTGTAAAGTCATAACGGCCCCGCATCATGACAGAACAATTGGGTCTTTCTCAGGTTATAAGCGGGTTGGCTACAGTCCGGCTCACTATGAACCCGGACTCGCTTTCGCCCCGCCTCCAGTCCCTCGTGCAGAACACGCGCGCGACGCTCGAACTTGCGGTGCGCGAGTATGGCGACGTCGTCTACTCGAACAGCCTCGGCGCCGAGGCGATGGTGCTCACGGACATCATCTGCGGCCACGTCCCCGAGATCGGCATGTTCACGCTCGACACCGGGCGGCTGCACGACGAAACACTGGCTCTGCTGGATCGTGTCGAGCGCCGCTATCAGCGTCGCATCGAAGTCTTCTACCCGGACGCGAAGCTGGTCGAGCAATACGTGCGGGACAACGGCATCAACGGTTTCTACCTCGGCACCGAAGAGCGGCTGAGCTGCTGCAACATCCGCAAGATCGAGCCGTTCAAGCGTGCCGTCGCCGGTCATCGCGCCTGGGTAACTGGCGTACGTCGCGAGCAGTCGGAAGCGCGTGCGCAGGGCGAGTCGGTCTCTTGGGACGAGCGCTACGGACTGTGGAAGATCAGTCCGCTGCTCGACTGGACCGAGCAGGACGTGTGGGCTTACATCAAGGCGCGCAACCTGCCGTACAACGCTCTGCACGATCGCGGTTATCCGAGCATCGGCTGCGCGCCGTGCACGCGCGCAATCGAGCCGGGTGCGGATCCGCGCTCGGGCCGGTGGTGGTGGGAGAATCCGGATTCGCGCGAGTGCGGCTTGCAGCCGCGGCGCCGCGTGATTCCGCTCAAGGTCGAGCCGCGCCGCGCGGCCGCGTCGGCCGGCTGCTGAGCATGGACTACTTCCCGATTTTTCTGCGTCTCGCCGGCGAGCCCGTGCTCGTAGTCGGCGGCGGCGAAGTCGCCGCACGCAAGATCGATCTGCTGCTGCGAACCTCCGCGCAGGTCCGGGTCATTGCACCCGAGCTTGTCCCCGGCCTGGCGGAGCGAGCAGCAGCGGGCGAAATCACGCACGTGGCGACGGAGTTCCGGCCGGAACATCTCAACGGCGTGCGGCTCGCGATCGCGGCCACCGACAAGCACGCGATCAACGCGTGGGTCGCGAGGCAAGCCGAGCGTCGCAACATTCCCGTCAACGTGGTCGACGATCGCGAGTTGTCACGCTTCATCGTGCCGGCAATCGTCGATCGATCGCCGGTCGTCGTAGCGGTCGGCAGCAGCGGCGACGCGCCGGTGCTGACGCGTCGTCTGCGGGAACGGCTGGAATCCTTCCTGCCGCAGCGGCTCGGCGCACTCGCGAAGCTGGCCGGCAAGCTGCGGCCGACCATCAAGGCGCGGATCGAAAGCCCGGCGCGTCGCCGGCGATTCTGGGAGAACTTCTTCGACAGCGCGCTCGCCGCCGACGTGCTCGCGGGCCGTGAAGATGCGGCGGACGCTGCGACGTCCGCCCGCATCGTCGATTCGCTCGCGCACAGCGCGCGCACGCCGGAAAACATCGGCGAAGTCGCGCTGGTCGGCGCGGGTCCCGGCGATCCGGGTCTGCTGACATTGCGCGCGCTGCGTGCGCTGCAGAATGCCGATGTGATCCTTTACGACCGGCTGGTTTCCGCCGATGTTCTCGATCTCGCGCGACGCGATGCCGAGCGCATCTACGTCGGCAAATCGGCGGGCGAAGCGCAGGCGTCGCAGGACGAGATCAACGCACTGCTGGTGCAGCTGGCGCAGCAGGGCAAGCGTGTGTGCCGGCTCAAGGGCGGCGATCCGTTCATCTTCGGTCGCGGCGGCGAAGAGCTCGAAGCGCTCGCGGCGGCCGGTATCCGCTTCGAAGTCGTGCCCGGCGTGACCGCAGCGGCCGGGTGCGCCGCGTACGCAGGAATTCCACTCACGCATCGCGATCACGCGCAGTCGTTGGTGTTCGTCACGGGCCATAGCAAGGACGAAGACGCAGCACTCGATTGGAACCAGCTCGCGCGGCCGTCGCAAACCGTCGTGTTTTACATGGGGCTCGGTCATCTCGAGCAGATTCTTTCGCGACTGCGTGCGCACGGTGCGCCGGAGTCGCGCGCGGCAGCGATCGTGGAGCAGGGCACGCGCGCGGAGCAGCGCGTCGTGACCGGCACGCTCACGGACCTGTCGCAGAAGGCGCGGCAAGCAAACGTTCAGTCCCCGGCGCTGTTGATCGTCGGCGAAGTGACGCGTCTGCACGAAACACTGCGGTGGTTCAACGCCGCCGCAGCGGCAAATCCAGTATCGAAGCAAGTGAGGCTCACAGCATGAGCATCCGCAACGGCCTCGCCGAAGCCATCGGCAACACTCCGCTCATCCGTCTCAACTTCTTCAGCGAGCTGACGGGTTGCGAGATCCTCGGCAAAGCCGAGTTCATGAATCCCGGCGGCTCGGTGAAGGATCGCGCCGCACGCGCCATCATCGACGACGCGGAGCGTAGCGGCAGGCTGCAGCCGCGCGGCACCGTCGTCGAGGCCACTGCGGGCAACACCGGCATTGGGCTCGCGCACGTGTGCAACGCGCGCGGCTACAAGCTCATCATCGTGATGCCGGACAATCAGTCGCCGGAGAAGTACCAGACGATCGAGACGCTGGGCGCCGAGGTGCTGCGCGTCAAGGCCGTGCCGTACAGCGATCCGAATCACTACCAGAAAGTGGCGCGGCGTCTCGCCGAGGAGCTCGGCGCGATCTGGTCGAACCAGTTCGACAACACCGCGAACCGCGATACGCATGAGCGCACGACCGGCCCCGAGATCTGGCAGCAGACCAACGGCCGTCTCGATGCATTCGTCACCGCGAGCGGCACCGGCGGCACGCTCGGCGGCGTCTCGCGTTTCCTTGCGCGTCAGACGAATCACCGCGGCAAGAAGCCGCTCGCGCTGCTCGCCGACCCGCAAGGCAGCTCGCTGTATCACTGGATCCGCGAAGGCGAGCTCAAGGCGACCGGCCCGGGCTCGATCACCGAAGGCATTGGCATCGGCCGCGTCACAGCGAATCTCGAAGGCGCGCCGATCGACGACGCGTTGCACGTGACGGACGTCGAGTGCGTGCGCACGGTCTATCAGCTGCTGCGCGAAGAAGGATTGTTCCTCGGCAGCACCAGCGGCGTGAATGTCGCAGGCGCGCTGCAGGTCGCGCAGCGGCTCGGCCCCGGCCACACGATCGTGACCCTGCTGTGCGACACGGGCGCGAAGTATCAGTCGCGCCTGTTCAACCGCAAGTGGCTCGGTGAGAAGGGCTTGCTGGACGCGGCCGGGCTCGATCAGCCGCTCGCGCCGAACGTCGTTCCGCCGGTGCCCTTCGCCGAAATTGCTGCCCGGGAGATTGCTCGTGTCGATGCCCAACGACTCCGCGCTTAAGTTCGAGCGCCACCCGATCCACACCGACGTCGTCATCGTCGGTGCGGGTCCGTGCGGCCTGTTCCAGGTGTTCGAGCTCGGACTGCTCGGACTGAAGGCGCACGTCATCGATTCGCTGAAAGCGCCCGGCGGCCAGTGCGTCGAGCTCTATCCGGACAAGCCGATCTACGACATTCCCGCGGTGCCGGTGTGCACCGGCCAGGAGCTCACCGAGCGGCTGCTCGAGCAGATCCGGCCGTTCGGCGCGGGCCTGCATCTCGGCCAGGAAGTGACCGAAGTCGTGCGCCAGGAAAACGGGCGCTTCCGCGTCGTCACCGGCGCGGGCACGGTGTTCGACGCCGGTGCTGTCGTGATCGCGGGCGGCGTGGGCTCGTTCCAGCCGCGCAGGCTCGACGTGCCCGGCGCGGCCGGGCTCGAAGGCAAGTACATTCACTATCGCGTCAAGGATCCGCGCGCGTACGCGGACCAGGACGTGGTGATCCTCGGCGGCGGCGATTCCGCGCTCGACTGGGCGCTGACACTCGTCGAGCATGCGCGCAGCATCGTGCTCGTGCATCGGCGGCCGGAATTTCGCGGCGCGCCCGCAACTGTCGCCAAGCTCTACGCTCTGCGCGACGAGCATCGCGCGGACGTGCTGATCGGGCAGGCGAAGGAAGTCAACGCCGTGGACGGCGTGCTGAAGTCGTTGAGCGTGCAGGGCGCCGACAGCGTCGTGCGTCGCGTCGACCTCGACCAGCTGCTGGTGTTCTTCGGCCTGTCGCCGAAGCTCGGGCCGATCGCGAACTGGGGCCTGGAGATCAACAAGCGCCAGCTGAGCGTCGACACCGAGAAGTTCCAGACGAACGTGCCGGGCATCTACGCGGTCGGCGACATCAATCACTATGCCGGCAAGAAGAAGCTGATCCTGTCGGGCTTCCACGAAGCGGCGCTCGCGGCGTTCTCGATCAAGGAATACCTCGAGCCCGGCAAGAAGGTTCACCTGCAGTACACGACCACGAGCCCGCTCATGCACAAGCGGCTCGGTGTCGAATCGGCAGACGAGGCGGCCGACGCGCGCAAGGTGGCCGGCGGCAGATAGGCGGCGAGCTTTATCTGCGCTGCGCGAGAATGCGTTCGATCGTGGCTTTAACGAGCCGTGACATGTCCGCCGAAGGCACGCGTGCGATCTCCGGGAGCGATTTGCCTTCCTTGATCAGCTCGCCCACGACCAGCCACCCCGCGACGTAGGCTTCCCGCTCGAGGCCCGTGGTGCCCGTGCCCATCGTGTAGCGGAACACGGTCGGCGAGTCGGCCTTCTCGAGCTCCGGGAGCAGGCCACGCAGGATGGCGTCTGACTTTGCCATCGCCGCGTCGTACCAGCCTGCCTTGTGCTCGACGTATGCGCGGACGTCACGCCCGGGCGAAACAGTCTGTGCGACGTGCATCGCGAGACCTTCCTGCACGATGGTCTCGGCGATCGAC
>DATEKT010000112.1:0-26173 GCA_035277305.1 Steroidobacteraceae bacterium
ATTCCGTGCGCATCACCCGTCCCATCGTCGCAGTGATCGAAGCCGACGAGGCGGCCCGCCGCCTGCTGTGCTCACTGCTCAGCTCCCTCGACGCCGAAATACAGGATTACGACAGCGCCGAAAGCTACCTCGCGGCCAAAGTGGAAACACTGGGCTGCGTGATCACCGACGTGCTGTTGCCGGGCATGTCGGGCCTCGACTTGTTGCGGCGCCTGCGCGCTGAGCAAACTTCACCACCGGTGATCGTGCTCGGTGAGGAGACGGATGTTCGCGCTGCAGTGGATGCGATGCGCGAAGGCGCGGCGGATTTCATCGAGAAAGAGCACATGGACCTGGCGATCCCGCGCCGGGTCGCGTACCTGCTGGACAGGACGCACTAGCAGCACTACTCCGCTCTGGGATCGAACGGCAGCTCGCGCTGCATCTGCTCGTAGAGCTCTTTCGCGCGCGGCGTATCCGCCGGCGGCAGCACGATCTTGAGCACGACGTACTGATCGCCCGCAGTCGCGCCGGGCAGGCCGCGGCCTTTGAGACGCATCTTCTGTCCCGCCTTCGCGTTCGGCGGAATGCGCAGGTCGACCGGTCCAGCGAGCGTCGGCGTCTGCACCGTTGCTCCCAGCGCTGCTTCCCACGGCGCGATCGGTAACGTCAGGGTGATGTCGCGCCCTTCGACGGTGAACAGGCGATGCGGGCGGAAGCCAATCTCCAGGTACAGATCGCCGGCCGGGCCGCCGCCGACACCCGGACTGCCCTGTCCCGCGAGACGGATGCGCTGTCCTTCGATCACGCCGGCGGGAATCGTCACTTTGAGCGTGCGCGGTTGCATGACGACGCGTCCGTCGTCGCCGAGCTGCGGCGATTTGAGCTCGAGCGTGTGAGCGCCGCCTTTGAACGCATCCTCGAGATCGATCTGGATCTTGGCGACGTGGTCCTCGCCGGCCGCGGCGAAGCCGCGCGCACGTCCACCGCCGCCCTGGCCGAAGCGTTGTCCGAACGGACTGCGCTGACCGAACAGCGAAGCGAAGAAATCGCTGAAATCGCTCTCGCCGCCACCGCCGCCGAACGAAGACGTGGAGAATTCGAAGTCGCGGCCCCAGTCGGGCGGCGCCTGAAATTCCTGCCCGGCACGCCAGTTCGAGCCGAGCTGGTCGTAGGCGGCGCGGCGCTGCGGATCCTTCAGGACCTCGTTCGCCTCCTGCACCTCCTTGAATTTCTCTTCCGCGTTCGCTTCCTTGCTGACGTCCGGGTGATATTTACGCGCCAGCCGCCGATAGGCGCGCTTGATCTCGTCCTGGCTCGCGTCGCGAGCCACGCCCATGATCTGGTAGTAGTCCTTGTAAGTTGCCACCGTGCGTTCTCACCCCTGCGGGAACCGCAAGCATGCGAGGCAAGATGGCGACAGTCGAGCGCCCTTTCAAGCGCGCCGGTGGCGGGGGTATTGCAGCGGGGCAAGAGCCAGGAGCAGCAGGAGTCCGAACGAGCCGCCGCCACCACCGCCGCCGCCGCCGCCGGATGACGGGGGCTCGGCAGTCGCAGGAGAGGATGCGCTGCTGACGGCGACGACGAGCTCAGCAGTGTCGTTGGCGCTGTTCGAATCGTAGTAGTCGCCGGAAACCGCGGCACGCAGGGTGGCGCTACCCGCGGCCGATGCCATCAGCGAGACGGAGCCGCTTGCCGCGATGCCGGGTCCGAGCGGCGCCACCGTGCATTCGATCTGCGCGGCGCCTGTCGTGCAGGAGCCGTTGACGAGCGAAGCGCTGCCAACGGTCGTGCCCGCAGGAATGTCGATCTGCACCGTCACTGCTCCAGCGTTGTCGGCGGCGCTGTTGGCAATCTGGAAGCCGACGGTGAACGCCTTGTTGGCCGTCGCGGTCGTCGGGCCCTGCAGCGTCACGGATACGTCGGCAGGCGCTTCGATGATGACCGTGCCGGAGCCTTCATTGTCGCGGCGATTGGCGTCTTTGTCGGCCGAAACCTGCGCGGTGATCGTGTTCGTCCCGGCGACATCGCCCCGGAGCTGCAGATCGACCGCGCGCGAGCTGCCGCCCGCCAGCTCGCCGAGCTCGCATTGCACCGTGCCGCCGCCGCTCGTGCACGAGCCGCCGATGACGCTCGCATCCACGACCGTGAGGTCCGCGGGCAGAGCCAGCTCGGCGCGCACATCTCGCGCGGTCAGGCCGCCGGCATTCATGACGTACATCTGCCACGCGAAGGGCGTGTCGAGCGGTGCGCGCAGGGAGCCGAGGCTGTTCGAGATGCGCACGTTCGCAGGGGGGAGGTTGGTGATGCAGCTCGCGTGCTGCGCGCCCTGCCGCATGCGGGTCAGGCTGCACGCCGAGAAATCGTCGGTGCCGCTCACGACGGGCGCCATCAGAAAGCCGGAGGAGGGCGTGTTCGGGCAGCTGCCGTCCTGGGCGCCGTCGTGATCCGCGCCAAAGTTGTGACCGAGCTCGTGCGCGGCCACCAGCGAGTCCAGCCACACGTTGCGCGATTCGGTCAGGCCGACCGCGTTCTGCTTGTCGCACAGCGAGTCGAGGTACGCGATGCCGATCGTGCTGCCGTCGAGCTCGCGATCGGTGAACAGGTGCGTCACGCCCTGCGAGTTCAGGTCCGCCGAGCGCTTGCGCAGATTCGCGAGGTCCCGCAGCAGGCTCTTCGGATCGGTGGCGAGCGACAACTGATCGTGCTCCGCGTCGGGTACCGACAGCGTGCCGACGTGGATCTCGATCGCGAGCTGCGAGCTGTAGATGCCGTCGACGTTGTTGAGCCGCGTGAGGATCGCGTCGCGCGCATCCTTCTCGTTGCCGTAGCGATAGAAGAAGTGGGCATCGCCCAGTGCCGACACATCGAGACGACGCGTGGCGCCGACCGCCTGCATCGCCACCGTCGTGCTCTTGAGCTCGGTCGTCAGCTCGTCGTAAGCATCGCTCGCCTTCACGGGCGCGCTTTCGGAGCCGCACGCCGCTGCGCCCGCATCCATCTTCGCGTCGGCGAGGCGGAAAACGACTGTCCGTGACGCATCCGCGGGCGGGGAATCGAGCGAGTCGCTGACTTCGGACGCGGGCTCGATGGCATACAGTTGCGAGCCGTCCCACATCATCCCGTGCACGGCCTCGCCTTTCATGGCGAGCCGCACCCACGAGCCGGGCATGCCGTCGATCGAGCCGCGATACAGCTGGAGCGAGGACTGCTCGGGCTTGCTCGCCATGAGGCGCGTGTTCAGTCCGAGGGAAATCTCGAAGCGGCGGCCGAACGCATCGAAGCGCAGCTGCTGCAGGCCAGCGCCGCTCTTCTGTCCCGCGCTGCTCGTGGCGGAGGGCAGGAGACGAAGGGGCTCGAAATAGGTGATGTGCGCCGGCTGCGCGCCGTCGCTCGCAGCCGCTACGCACGGCGCGAGTGTCGCGATTGCGACCACCCACAGACCGGCGCGCACCGCGGCGCCGGCGACCTGACCCAACCTCATGCTTCCTCCCCAGGAAACGTGGCGCCTTTGTGTCATAGCCGCCCCGGACCCACAAGGAAGCGGCGCACCCTTTGCCGACAATCGCGAAGCAGTTCCGGGAATGTCGGAATTCTTTGCATTTTCGCCTGCGGGACTGGCTTATATTTAAACACACGTTTAATATTGCGCCGGGCCTGTAAATGAGCACTACCGCACATACGCCGCGCCGCCGGCGCCCCCGGATCCGCAGTCGCGGGCGTCCGCCCGTGGACGCCGAAAGCGATGTCCGCAGCGCTCTGCTGGACGCCGCAAGCAAGCTGTTCCTGAAGCACGGCTTCGAGCGCGTCACCGCGCGGCAGATCGCAGTGGCGGCGGAGACGACGCCGGCGATGATTCATTACTACTTCGGCAACAAGCTCGGGCTGTTCCGCGCCATGCTCGAGCGCGCCATCGGGCCAGTCCGCGAGCTGATCGCCGGCTCGGTTTCGCAGGCGGGCGCGGTGATCGATCCAGCGATGCTGATCCGCATGCACATGCGCACGGCCGCGGCGAATCCGTGGATCGCGACGCTGATCGTCAACGAAGTGCTGGCGGAGAAAGGGCGGTTTCGCGCCACTTTCATTCGCGACGTTGCGGGGCGGCAGGCGCCGCTCGTCATGGAGTTGCTGCAGCGGGCGCGCAGCGCCGGCAGCTTGCGCCAAGACCTCGACGTGCGGCTGGCCGCCTTGTCGCTCATGTCGCTGTGCATCTTCCCGTTCCTGGCGCGCGCGGTCGCCGGTCCCGTGCTCGGCCTGAAGTACGACGACGAGGAAATCGAGCGGCTCATCACACACACAGCGCGGCTGTTCGTGGCAGGTGCGGCCTCGGCGGCGAGTCCGGAGCATCACGCATGAAACTCAGAGTCCTGTCATGGGTCCCGGCCGCTCTTGCGCTCGTTGCGTGCGGCGACAATTACGACGGCCAGATCCTCGGCACGCTGGAGCGCGATCGCCTCGAGCTGATCGCGGAATCCAACGAACCGATCGTCGAGATTTCGGTGCGCGAAGGCGACGCCGTCGCAGCCGGCGCCACGCTCATGCGCCAGGAGCTCGGCTCGATGCAGGCGCGTCTCGATCAGGCCGTCGCGGCCAAGAACGTCGCGGAGCATCGCCTCGCAGAGCTCGTCAAGGGGCCGCGCGCCCAGGAAATCGTCGAAGCGCGTGCGGCGCTGGAATCCGCGCGCAGCTCGCTCGAGACGGAGACCAATGAGTATCGACGCGTGCAGGACCTGGTCGAGCGCAAGCTCGTGAGCCAGTCGCAGCTCGATCAGGCGCGCGCGCGGCGCGACAGCGCAGCCGGTACTGAGAAGCAGACCACGGCGCGTCTCAACCTGTTGCTAGAAGGCACGCGGGTCGAGGAGCTCGATCAGGCCGAAGCCTCGCTCAAGCAAGCGCAAGCGGCGCTCGTCGAGCTGCAGACGAGCGCGGCGCGCTATGTCGTGAAGGCGCCGCGTGCCGGACGCGTCGAAGCCATCCCATACAAGCTCGGCGAGCGGCCGACCGCCGGAAGGCCGCTGATCGTCATGCTCGCAGACGGCACGCCTTATGCTCGCGTGTACGTGCCGGAACCGCTGCGCGCTCATTTTCAGCCCGGCACGCGCACGCACGTGCGTCTCGATGGTCGCGATGAGGATCTGAGCGGCGTCGTGCGCTTCGTCTCGGCGGAAGCTGCGTTCACGCCGTACTACGCGCTGACGCAGGAAGATCGCTCGCGTCTTTCGTATCTCACGCTCATCGACCTCGATCAGCGCGCGGCCGCGAACGTGCCGACCGGCATGCCCGTGCAGGTCACGCTGGCGGACAGCGGCAAATGAACGCTCGCGCTGCATCCGAGCCAGCCATCAGCGCGCGCGATCTGACGCGCCGCTTCGGCAAGCTCACGGCGGTCGATCACGTGAGTCTCGATATTCCGCGCGCATCGATCTACGGCTTTCTCGGCCCAAACGGCTCCGGCAAGTCGACGACGATCCGCATGCTCTGCGGCCTGCTGCGCCCGAGCGACGGCGAGTGCACGGTTCTCGGTCATCCGGTGCCGCGCGAGGCCGAGCGGCTGCGCATGAAGATCGGCTACATGACGCAGCGCTTCTCATTGTGGGAAGACCTGACGGTCCAGGAGAATCTCGATTTCATGAGCCGCATCTTCGGGCTCTGCGGCGCGCTGCGCACGGCGCGCGTCGATGAGCGGCTCGAGCAATACAACCTCGCCGATCGGCGCAATCAGCGCGCCGGCACGATGAGCGGCGGTCAGAAGCAACGCCTCGCACTCGCCGCCGCCACGCTGCACGAGCCCGAACTGCTGCTGCTCGACGAGCCCACCAGCGCGGTGGATCCGCAGAGCCGCCGCGATTTCTGGGAGAGCCTGTTCGAGCTGGTCGATCGCGGTACGACGATCCTGGTGTCGACCCATTACATGGACGAGGCGGAGCGTTGCCACGGCCTGGCGATTCTCGATCGCGGGCGGCTCGTTGCCGAAGGCGCGCCGCGGCAGCTGATGGATTCAATCGATGCCGCGGTGATCGAGATCGAAGCGGACGACGTTCGCGGCGCGCGTCACGCGCTCGACGGCCAGGATTTCGTGAAGAGCGTCGCGCAGCTCGGCAATCGATTGCACGCACTGCTCGCGCAGGATCGCGCCGATCCGGAAGGCAGCATCCGTGCATTGCTCGCGCAGCACGGCGTGCGGGGCAAAGTCGAGCGCGTCCACGCGAGCCTCGAAGACGTGTTCGTAGCCGCCACTCAATTCAGTCACTGACCATGAGACGCATCTTCGCCATCGCCAGCAAAGAAATCCGCCAGTTGCGGCGCGACCGGCTGACGTTCGGCATGATCGTCGGCCTGCCGCTGCTGCAGATGATCCTGTTCGGCTATGCGATCAACTTCGACGTGCGCGGCCTGAGCGCGGCCGTCGTCGACGACGCGCGCACGTCGATGTCGCGCGCGTTGGTGGCGGACATGGAGGCCACCGGCACGGTGAAGGTGCGCGAATACGCGTCGTCGGAAGCGGACCTGCGCCGGCGCCTGCGATCGGGCGAAGTATCGATCGGCGTCTACATCCCGGCGGACTTCGAGCGGCGCCGCGTCGTCGGTGGCCAGCCGCTCGCGCAGTTGCTCGTCGATGGCAGCGAGCCGACGATCGAGAACATCGCGCGCGGCTTCGCGATGATGCCGCTGCCGGCGCGCGAGGGGATCTACGGCAGCACTCAGCAGGTATTCGAGGTCCGGACCGAATACAACCCGGAGAAGCGCACGGCCGTGCAGATCGTGCCGACACTCATCGGCGTGATCCTCACCATGACCATGACGATGTTCACGGCGATGGCGATCGTGCGCGAGCGCGAACGCGGCAATCTCGAGCTGCTGATCACGACGCCGGCGAGCTCGCTGGAGCTGATGCTCGGCAAGCTCGTGCCGTACGTTTTCATCGGGCTGATCCAGGCCACCCTGGTGCTGGTGCTCGGCGTGCTGCTATTCAGCGTTCCGATCAACGGCAGCCTGATCGCGTTTTATGCAGCAGCGTTGCTGTTCATTGCCGCGACGCTGACGCTCGGCTTGATTGCCTCGACACTCGCGCAGACGCAGATCCAGGCGTTCCAGATGTCGATCTTCGTGCTGCTGCCGTCGATCCTCCTGTCGGGCTTCGTGTTCCCGTTCGATGGCATGCCGCAGGCGGCGCGCTGGATTGCGCAGCTCCTGCCGCTGACGCATTTCGTCGAGCTGGTTCGCGGCATCGTGCTGCGCGGCGCCGGACTGGCGGAGCTGCAGGTTCCGATCTACAAACTCCTCGCGTTCACGGCGGTGGCGCTCACGGTGGTCACCCTGCGCTTCCACAAGCGGCTCGACTGACGCACTAAAGACGCGCGCCGCCGGCGCGGGCCGCGCTAAACTGGTGCAGCCACACGTCGCTAGTCAGCGGTCACCCGTCACTTCCGCGTCGGCATAGAACGTGCATTTGCGGTTCGAGGCACTTCGAGACAGGAGCCCAGGGGAAAATGAAACTCATCAGCGCAATCATCAAGCCCTTCAAACTCGACGACGTCCGTGCCGCGCTGTCGGAGATCGGCGTCTCGGGAATGACCGTCACGGAAGTCAAAGGCTTCGGCCGGCAACGCGGCCACACCGAGCTGTATCGCGGCGCCGAGTACGTGGTGGATTTCGTCCCGAAGACCCGCATCGAGGTCGCCGTGTCGGACGCGCTCGAGGACCAGGTCGTGGAAGCGATCATCGGCGCGGCGAAGACCGGCAAGGTCGGCGACGGCAAGATTTTCATCACCGACGTCGAGCGCGTGGTCCGCATCCGCACGGGCGAGACCGACGACCAGGCGTTATAGCGCCCCCAATCATTTAACATGCACCGCATGACACACGCGGTGCGGATTCATTCTTTTGGCGGCCCGGAAGTCCTGCGCTGGGAGCCGGTCGACGTCCCCGAACCGGGCGCCGGCCAGGTGCGGGTGCGGCACACGGCCATCGGCCTGAACTTCATCGATACTTACGAGCGCACCGGCCTGTACCAGGTCGCGCTGCCAGCCGTGCTGGGCCGTGAAGCCGCGGGCGTGATCGAAGCGGTCGGGCCACGCGTCCACCAGGTCAAGGTCGGCGACCGCGTTGCCTACGCGTTCAACGCCTCCGGCGCCTACAGCGAAGCACGCGTGCTGCCCGCCGAGCGGCTGGTGCGCATTCCCGAAGGTGTCGACGATCGGCAAGCCGCGGCTCTCATGCTGAAAGGCATGACCGCGCAAATGCTATTGCGCCAGGTCTATCGCGTGCGCAAGGGCAACACGCTGCTGGTCCACGCCGCAGTCGGCGGTGTCGGCTCCATCCTCGTGCAATGGGCGAAGCACCTCGGCGCGACGGTCATCGCGGTCGTCGGCTCGAACGAAAAAGCGCAACGCGCGCGCGAGCTCGGCGCCGATCACGTGCTCTTGTCCGGCGAGGACTGGGTTGCGAAGACCAAGGCAACGACGGGCGGGCGCGGCGTCGACGTGGTCTACGATTCCGTCGGCAAGGACACGTTCATCGGCTCGCTGGATTCGCTGCGTCCGCGCGGCCTGATGGTGACGTACGGCAACGCATCGGGCCCCGTGCCGCCGATGGCGCCTCTCGAGCTCAGCAAGCGCGGCTCGCTGTTCCTGACGCGACCGACCTTGTTCCACTACATTCCGACGCGCGCCACGCTGATGCGTGCCGCGAGCGAGATGTTCGACCTCGTGTCGAAATCGGTGATCGGCGTGCAGATCGGTCAGGACTATCCGCTGCAGGACGCGGCGCGCGCGCACACGGACCTGGAAGCACGACGCACGATCGGCGCGACAGTGCTGATACCGTAAGACCGACAGCTGTCTTCATCTCTCCGTGATCGGCGCCCACGACGGTTGCTTCTCCACGCGCTCGCACCAGGCGCGGATCGCGGGGTACGGCTGGAGATCGAAGCCGCCTTCGTGTGCGACGTGCGTGTATGCGTAGAGTGAGATGTCGGCGAGCGAGTACTGCGCGGCTGCGAGGTACTCCCGGTCGCGCAGCGTCTCTTCGAGCACGTCGAGCGCCGCGTAGCCGTTCTTCTTTTTCTCGACGAGCTTTTCGCCCAGCTCCGCGCGCGTGCGGCCGAGCTTGAGCCAGAAGCGCAGCGTGGCGATGTTCGGCTCGAGGTTGTATTGCTCGAAGCACATCCATTGCCACATGCGCGCGCGCTCGAAGGGATCGGCGGGAATCAGCCGCGTGCCTTCTGCGAGATACGCAATGATGGCGTGACTCTCCGGCAGGAAACCTTTGCCCGGCACTTCCAGCAACGGGATGCGGCCGTTGGGGTTCTTGGTGAGGAAGTCGCCGGTGCGCGTGGCGCCGGTGCGAATGTCGAGCTCGATCAGCTCGTACTGCAGCGCCAGCTGCTTGAGCACCAGGCGCACCTTGTAACCGTTTCCGGAGGGCAGGTAATCGTATAACCGGTACATCGTCTCTCCGCTGTCCATGAGCGGCCGGCAGCGCGACTCCCGAACACCCTGCCCGATGTCCGGAAATCGAAATGCTGCCCGCGGTATCTGGACCCGTGACGTCCCGCAGCTCTATGCGCGCAGCGTCGTTGCTCCCCGCAACATCGCCAGCGCCCCACTGCGCACGACCTCGAGGACTTCGCCGAGATTCCCCGCTTCGGCGATGAACTTGTTGATCTGCGACTCACTGTCCGTAAGCTCGACGGTAAAGCTTTCCGCTTCATCCGACAATACTTTGCCGCCGGCTTTGTGCACGCACGCCCGCAGCGCGGCGAGTTGCGCCGCCGGCGCGCGCAGCTTGATCAGCAGCAACTCGCGCTCGACGTGCTGATCACGCGTGACGTCGTCGACGTTCACGACGTCGATGAGCTTCAGCGACTGGTTGACGATCTGCTGGATCACCGCGTCGGTGCCGGTCGTCACCAGCGTCAGGCGTGACACGGTCGGGTCATCCGTAGCCGCGACGCTGAGCGATTCGATGTTGTAGCCGCGCGTGGCGAACAGGCTCGCGACGCGCGTCAGCGCGCCCACTTCGTTCTGCAGCAGGATCGAAATGATGTGGCGCTTGCGCGTGCTCATTCCGGGGCTTCCTGTGGGCGGGCTGGTCCAGGCTTGCGGTGAAGGCGTCACGACTGTCATCGCCGCAGCATACGGGAAGCCTGCGAGGCTCGTATACATCCGCGGGCCAATGCTGCTAGTCTCGGCCGCTCTTCCGGGGAATCCATTGGTTGAAAAGGTCGTGAAAGAGAATCACGCCGCGCGCCCTGCGCACGCCGCACATCCGCTCGCCGGCCAGCAAATGGTGGGCGCGGAAATCATCGTCCAGGTGCTTGCCGACGAGGGCGTCGAAACCGTTTTCGGCTACAGCGGCGGCGCCATCCTGCCGACGTACGACGCTATTTTCGTATACAACCAAGCCTGTGCAGCGGCCGGTCGCAAGCCGATGCCGCTGGTCGTTCCCGCCAACGAGCAGGGCGCCGGGTTCATGGCGGCGGGTTATGCGCGCGCGACAGGCAAGGTCGGCGTCTGCGTGGTCACTTCCGGACCGGGCGCAACCAACACGGTCACGCCGGTCCGCGACTGTATGGCGGACTCGATACCGATCGTCGTGATCTGCGGTCAGGTGCCGACGGCCGCGATCGGCAGCGATGCGTTCCAGGAAGCACCGGTCGCCAGCATCATGGGCTCGGTCGCCAAGCATGTGTTCCTGGTCACCGATGCGTCGAAGCTCGAAGCGACGCTGCGCACTGCGTTCGAGATCGCGCGCACCGGACGTCCCGGCCCGGTCGTCATCGACATTCCCAAGGACGTGCAGAACTGGCGCGGTGAATTCCACGGCACGGGCCGGCTGCCCGTCAGCGGCTATCGCCATCGCATGAACCGCCTCATGCGCAGCGTCGTTGCGGACACGCAATGCGCGGAGTTCTTCGCGATGCTCGGCGAGGCACAGCGCCCGCTGATCTATGCAGGCGGCGGCGTGGTTCGCTCGGACGGGGCGGCCGCGCTGCGCGAGTTCTCGCTCGAATTCGGCGTGCCGGTCGTCACGACGCTGATGGGCCTCGGCGCGTTCGACACGACGCATTCGCTTTCCATGAGCATGCTCGGCATGCACGGCGCGGCCTTCGCCAACTACGCGGTCGACGATTGCGACTTCCTGTTCACGCTCGGCGCGCGCTTCGACGATCGCGTCGCGGGCAATCCGCCGAAGTTCGCGCCGAACGCGCGCCGCATCGCGCAGATCGACATCGACGCATCCGAGATCAACAAGGTGAAGCCGGTCAGCTGGAGTCACATCGGCCTGCTGCCGGAAGGGCTGCGCGCACTGCTCGCCTATGGCCGGCGCATCGGCTTCAAGCGCGACTGGTCGAAGTGGCATGCGCACTGCGCGCAGCTCAAGCGCGCGCATCCGATGAACTACGATCGCGGCAGCGCGCTGATCCAGCCGTACCACGTCATCGAAGAGATCAACAAGCTGACCCGCGGCGAGGCGATCATCGCGACCGGCGTCGGCCAGCACCAGATGTGGGCCGCGCAATACTTCGACTTCCGCTCGCCGCGCCTGTGGCTGACTTCGGGAAGCATGGGCACGATGGGCTTCGGCCTGCCGGCGGCGATCGGTGCGCAGGTCGCGAACCCCGACAAGCTGGTCATCGACATCGACGGCGACGCGAGCATCCGCATGAACCTGGGCGAGCTCGAAACCGTCACGACCTACGAGCTGCCGGTCAAGATCGTCGTGCTCAACAACTTCGGCGACGGCATGGTCAAGCAGTGGCAGAAGCTCTTCTTCAAGGGCCGCTTGTCCGCGAGCGACAAATCGCTGCACAAGAAAGATTTCGTCAAGGCGGCGCAGGCGGACGGCTTCCGCTACGCCGTGCGGCTCGAGCGCAAGCAGGACCTGCCGCGCGTCATCGCCGAGTTCGTCGCGTTCCGCGGCCCGGCGTTCCTCGAAGTGATCATCGATCCCGACGCCGGCGTGTATCCGATGGTCGGCCCGGGCCAGGCGTACGACGAGATGATCACCGGCGACCACATCAGCGCCCGTCACACGAGCACCATTCGACCCCCGGACGCATCGGAAATGTTCTGATGAGCCGCGAGGGCCCGTTCTGGGACGTGATGGAGGGCCGCAAGCCGCCGCCGCCCGCGGCCGTGACGCTCGGCTTCAAGCTCCTGGAAATCGATCCCGAGCGCGGCACGATCCGCGTGCAGTTCGAAGCGAAGCAGGAGTTTCTCAACCCGATGGGCGTCGTGCAGGGCGGGTTCGTCGCGGCGATGCTCGACGACACGCTCGGTCCCGCGCTCGTGTGCACGCTGCCGCCGGGTCACTTCGCGCCGACGATCGAGCTGAAGGTGAATTTCATCCGCCCCGCGCAGATCGGCACGCTCGTCGGCGAAGGGCGCGTCGTGGCGCGCGGCGGCACGATCGCATTTCTGGCAGGCGAGTTGCGGACGGGGCAGGGCGAGCTCGTCGCCACGGCTACCGCGACGGCGCGCATCGTTTCGTCACGCTGACGTTACTTCGAGAATATCCCCGTCAGCATCGGCTTCGCGTACAGCGCCGGCGCCTGCGCGCGGTCCACGTCCGGAATCCACCAGCGAATCTCCGCCGACGCATTCAGCGTCGCAGTGAGCATCTGCGCCGCGATGTAGGGATCGACGGCGCGCACCGAGCCGGACGCGATGCCGTCGGAGATCATCGAGGCGAAACGGTCGCTGACGCGGTTCGAGGCTTCGACCATCTGCAGGCCGATCTGCTCCGGCAATGCTGCGAGCGCTGACGTGCGCAGCAACGGTCCGCGCTTGGACAATTGATAGTCGACCAGCGTCGACGCTGCCGTCGCGAGCTTGGTCAGCTCGTCGTGCTCTTCGCCGCCGACCGCGCGTTGCACCAGCCGCATGACTTCGAAGCTGCGCTTGAAGCAATCGACCACCAGGTCGTCCTTCGCTTCGTGATGGTGATAGAACGAGCCCTTGGTCACGTTCAGCCGCGAGGAAATCTTTTCCACCGAAGCGCCGCGGTAACCCTGCTCGTTGATCAGGCGCGTGGCCGCGATCAGAAACGTCTCGCGCGGCGTGAATTCCGGCGCGGAGGACTCGAGCATCGTATCGAGCGACAGCGGCTGCGGCTTCCAGCGGCGGCCGGATGCCGCCAGTCCGTGCACGAAGATGTCGTACATGCGCTCACGGATCCGGTCGTAGTCCTCGAGGTCGTAGCGCGGCAGCCAGGCGACTGCCCAGAAGATCTGCTCGGTCAGGATCTGCGCGCGTGCGGTGCGGGCTTGCGCATCGAGCCAGGCCAGCTCCGGCGCGACGAAGATCTCGCGGATCTTGTCGAAGAAGCGCATATACGCCTGCAGCACGATGCCGCGTAGCGGCTTCTGCAGCGCGCGGATGTCGCTGAACACCGCGATGGCAGGCGCTTCGCCGGCGGCGATGCGCCTTCGCAGGTCGAGCCACGTTTCGAGCAGCCGATGCACGCGCGCCTGGGGTCCGTGCATGCGCAGTGCATCGGTCGCCAGCTCATCGAAGCGCGCTATGCCGTCGAGGAAACAGGCGACCGCGAGGTCTTCCTTCTTCTTGAAGTAGTACGTGACGCTCGTCGTGATGAGCCCGACGCGGCTCGCCACCCCGGCGAGCGTCATGCCCTTCACACCCTGATGATTCAGGATGTCGCTGGCCGCTGCGACGATCGCCTTCTTTTTCTCGGCGTAGCGGGCGGTCGCAGCTCCGCTGCCTGCGACCGTCTCCGGGGTCGTCGCCATGCGCTCAGAAGATCTCGAACAATCCCGCCGCGCCCATGCCGCCGCCGACGCACATCGTCACGACGCCGTACTTCGCGCCGCGCCGCTTGCCTTCGATCAGCAGGTGGCCGGTCATGCGCGCGCCCGACATGCCGTACGGATGGCCGATGGAGATCGCGCCGCCCGAGACGTTGAGCTTGTCGTTCGGAATGCCGAGCTTGTCGCGGATGTAGAGCACCTGGCTCGCGAAGGCTTCGTTCAATTCCCAGATGCCGATGTCATCCATCTTCAGGCCGTTCGCCTTCAGGAGCTTCGGCACCGCGAACACCGGGCCGATGCCCATCTCGTCGGGATCGCACGCTGCGACCATCATGCCGCGATACGCGCCGAGCGGCTTCAGTCCGCGCTTCTCCGCCTCCTTCGCTTCCATCAGCACCGACGCCGATGCGCCGTCCGACAGCTGCGAAGCGTTGCCCGCGGTGATGAAGCGGCCTTCCTTGATGCGCTGCCCGTTCTTGAACACGGGTTGCAGCGCCTGCAGGTCGGCGAGCGTCGTCTTTGGCCGGTTGCCTTCGTCGAGCTTCAGCGTGACTTCTTTTTCGGACGTTGCGCCGGTCTCTTTGTCGGTGACCGTCATCATCGAGGTGAGCGGCGCGAGCTCCGCGTCGTAGCGGCCTTCCGCCTGCGCCTGCGCCGTGCGCTGTTGCGATTGCAGCGAATATTGATCCTGCGCGTCGCGGCTCACGCCGTAACGCTCGGCGACGATTTCCGCGGTCTCGATCATGGTCATGTAGATCTGCGGCAGGTTCTTCACCAGCCACGGATCGATGGCGCGGAAGCGATTCTGCTTGTCGTTCTGCACCAGCGAGATCGATTCGACGCCGGCACCGATGGTGACCTGCATGCCGTCGCTGATGATCTGTTTCGCGGCCGTCGCGATCGCCATCAGGCCGGACGAGCACTGCCGATCGATCGACATGCCCGGCACCGTGACCGGGAATCCGGCGCGCAGCAATCCCTGGCGCGCGACGTTGCCGCCGGTCGAGCCCTGCTGCATGGCGCAGCCGACCACGATGTCTTCGACTTCGGCGGGGCTGATGCCCGCGCGCTTCACGGCTTGCGCCAGCGCGTGGCCGATCAGCTCCTGGCCCTGAGTGTTGTTGAAAGCGCCGCGATAGGCTTTGCCGATCGGCGTGCGCGCGGTGGAGACGATGACTGCTTCACGCATGAGATTCCCCGGTTTGAGCAACGCTATTTCAGATCCTGGAAGCGCTTGCCTTCGGCGGCGAGCTTCTCCAGGAGCGGCGACAGGCTGAAGTCCGCGCCGAGCTTCGGCCCGTATTCCTTCAGCTTCGCGACCACGTTCTTCAGGCCGACCGTGTCGCCGTAGAACATCGGGCCGCCGCGATACACCGGCCAGCCATAGCCGTTGATGTAGACGATATCGATGTCCGAGGGACGGATCGCGATCTTCTCCTCGAGAATTTTCGCGCCCTCGTTGATCATCGGGTACACGCAGCGCTCGAGGATCTCCTGCTCGCCGATCTGGCGCGGCGTCTTGCCCGCTTTCGCCATGAAGTCCTTGATGATCTTCTCGGTGACGGGCGAGGGCTTGGCGTTGCGCTCGGCGTCGTAGTCGTAGAAGCCGGCGCCGGTCTTCTGGCCGCGGCGATCCATCTCGCACAGCACTTCGCGCACCGTCGAGCTCTTCGAGGTCTCCTTGCTCCAGCCGATGTCGAGACCCGCGAGATCGGACATCGCGAACGGACCCATCGGCATGCCGAATTCGTACAGCACCTTGTCGACGTCCCACGGCATCGCGCCTTCCAGCAGCATCGCGTTCGCCTGCGCCTGGCGCGCGAACAGGATGCGGTTGCCGACGAAGCCCGGACACACGCCGACGAGCGCGGCGATCTTGCCGATCTTCTTCGCGAGCTGCATCGAGGTCGCGATGACGGGTTTCGAGGTCTTCGCGCCGCGCACGATCTCGAGCAGACGCATCACGTTCGCCGGCGAGAAGAAGTGCAGGCCGATGACGGACTCGGGTCGCTTCGTCGCACTGGCGATCTCGTTCACGTCCAGGTACGAGGTGTTGCTGGCGAGGATCGCGCCCTGCTTGACGATGCCGTCGAGCCGCGCGAACACGTCCTTCTTGATGTCCATGTTCTCGAACACGGCTTCGATCACCAGGTCGCAGTCGGCGAGCGCTTTGAAGTCGAGCGTGCCGGTGAGCAGCCCCATGCGCTTCTCGACGTCCTCGGGCTTGAGCTTGCCGCGCTTCGCGCTGGTTTCGTAGTTCTTGCGGATCACGCCGAGGCCGCGGTCGAGCGCGTCCTGCTTCACCTCGACGATCGTCACCGGGACGCCGACGTTGGCGAAGTTCATGGAGATGCCGCCGCCCATCGTGCCGGCGCCGACCACACCGATCTTCTTGACCGGGATCGGCGGCGTGTCATCCGGAACATCCGGAATCTTCCACACCTGGCGCTCGGCGAAGAACACGTAGCGCTGCGCGGCCGATTGCGTGCCGGTCATCAGCTCCATGAACAGCTTGCGCTCAGTCGCGATGCCTTCGTCGAACGGCAGGTTCACGGCCGCTTCGATGCAGCGGATGTTGTACTCGGGCGCGAGGAAGCCGCGGAACTTGCGCGCGTTGGCTTTGCGGAAGTCGGCGAACAGCTCCGGCTTGCCGCGCGCGGCTGCGACCTTCTCGTTCATGTCGCGCACTTTGCGCAGCGGGCGCTTGTCCGCGAGAACTTTCTTCGCGTACGCGATCGCCCCCGCGCGCAGCTCGCCTTCGGGCACGATCTCATCGAGCAGGCCGGCAGCGAGCGAGGACTTCGCGTCGACGTGTCTGCCCGAGGTCACCATGTCGAGCGCCGCTTCGGGACCGACGATGCGCGGCAGGCGCTGCGTGCCGCCTGCGCCGGGCAACAGCCCGAGATGCACTTCAGGCAGTCCGCACTTCGCTGACGGCACGGCCACGCGGTAATGACAGCACAATGCGGTTTCGAGTCCGCCGCCGAGCGCGGTGCCGTGGATCGCGGCGACGACGGGCTTCGGCGAATTCTCGATGGTGTCGCACACGTCGTGCAGGCTCGGGGACTGCGGAGGCTTGCCGAACTCGGTGATGTCGGCGCCCGCGATGAACGTGCGGCCGTCGCAGATCAGCACGATCGCTTTGACGGCGGCATTGCCGAACGCCTGCTGCATGCCTTTGACGATACCGTCGCGAACCTGCTGCGACAGCGCGTTCACGGGCGGCGAATTGACGGTCAGCACGGCGATCTCGCCCTCGACGGCCAGATCCGTTACGGCATTGATTGCCCCCATCTGCATCTCCCCTCTGCAATGAAAAATGTCTGAAAAAGGCTCGGCGAAATTTTTCGAAAACACGGTGTGTTCGGCGGGCGGGCATTATAGGCGCAAGTCCGCGCCGATGGCCGCACCGCTGCAGGCTGGTTGCCGAAGATCGTCCGACAGTCGGACCGCTCTGCGGTCAGGGTTTGTGTGCCGGGGCGCCTGTCGTCCGCGTCTTGCAGCCGTAGGTCTGCGGATCGGCCGCGCAACTGTCGGGTGTGCCGTATTCCTGCCAGAAAGCCGGCAGTCCTGCGGCGCCGACGATCTGCTCGAACCGCGCGTGACGCCGCAGAAACGCTGTCTGCGGCATCCAGAGCATCCGCAGTGGCACCGGTTGGTGGTCGCGTTGCAAGCGCGCCATCCGGTTGAAGACGAATTCCGCGCGGCGCAACGCAGCGCCGCACAGGATTTCGGTCGACGCGTCGATGCGCCCGTCGCTCGCCGCGCGCGTGATCGACTGCAGTGCGTCGGGCACGCGCTTGCGATCCGTCGCCGCCTGCAGCAGCGGCTCGGCCCATTCGCGAAATTCTTCGTCGCTCGAAGACTCGCGCAGCGCGCGGCGCGCGGTGTCGACGTCGCCCGAGAGAATCGACGCGAGCGCCTCGACACGCGCGACCGCGCCCGGAGCATTCTCGATTTTCGGATCAGGGATCAGCTTGACCTTCGTGACGGCCGCGGCCGCGTTGAGATACGCGAGACACTCGAGCGCGCCGACGTTCCGCGGTTGCAAACGCACGGCATGCTCGATCAGCGGTTGCGCCGCCGTGTAGCGCCCAGCGTCCACGAGCAAGCAGCCCGAGCCTTCGAGCGCCGCCGCACTGTTCGCATCCAACGCAAGTGCTCGATCGAACTGCTCGCGCGCTGCCGTCCAGTCGCCGCTGCGCATGTGAACCAAGCCGAGCGCTGCATGTGCTTCGGCTATTCCGTCATCCGCAGCGAGCGCGCGCTCCGCGGTCGTCTTCGCCAGCTTCGACAGCGACGCTTCATCCTGTCCGCCGAGACTGAGATAGCCGATTGCGAGCGCCGCGCGCGCGCGGGCGAAATTCGGCTGATGCCGCGCGAGCGATTCGAGCCGATCGACCGTGCGGGCACTCTGCGGCATTCCGGGACGCGTGAGGCCCTGGCCATTCGGCCCGAGCAGCTCGAGCGCGTCGGCGAGATACGCGTCGTACGCCTTTGCGTCGTCCGTGCCGATCAGCGCGACCCAGTCCGGCGATCCGGCAGGCTGCGCATTCAAGAACTGCGGCAGGCGTTTCGCGAGCGCGCTGATCGTCGCGAGACGACTCTCGGTCGGCAGCGCGAGCTGTTCTTCGCGTTCGACGACGCCGTCGGGCGCCACCAGCGCGAGCGTCGCGCCGTTCGCATCCGCGTTGAGCGTGACTCGCAGCGCGAATCCGCCGGTCTCGTCGATCGGGGCGACGCGCATCCGGCCGCCGATGAGCAGATGCCGCAGCTCGTAGTCGAGCCACGCGGTTTCGGCCGAGGGCTGCGTCGACGCGACTTCGATGCGCAGCGGTTTGGAGCTGTGGAAAACCTCGCGCGCCGGCGGCGGCGTGGGGGCGACCGGCGGCGGCGCGGGTTTCAGCCACCACACCAGCAGCGACCCCGCGAGCAGCGCGAGCACGATGAGCCCGACTATGCGCCACCGGTTCATGCGCGAAGGTTGCCGAGGCCGCACGGACCGCGCAAGCTCTGCGACCCTCGCAGCACCCGGGACGCACCCATGGACCGACCCAATCTGTATCTATTGCGCGCCGCCGACATCACTGCGCGCTCGCAGACCTTCTCGCATCCGTGGAGCGCCAATTCGGAGGTCACGGGCTACCAGATGGGCAAGGCGACCGGCCTGAAGCGCATCGGCGTGAACTTCGCGCGCATTCCGCCGGGCAAGGAAGCATTTCCCTATCACTCGCACTGGCAGGACGAGGAGTGGGTCTACATCCTCGAAGGCCGCGGCGTGGCGCGGATCGACGACGTCGAGTACGAAGTCGCGGCGGGCGACTTCATGGCGTTTCCGACGCCCGGCGTCGCGCACTCGTTGCGCAATCCGTTCGAGCGCGAGCTGGTCTATCTGATGGGCGGCGAGAGCCGCGAGGTGGACATCGCCGATTTCCCCGATCTCGGCCGGCGCATGTTCCGGCACAAGCAGGGCGTGGAAGTGTTCGAGCTCGGCGATAGCAAGCCGCTGGAAGCGGTGCGCTGAGCGTTCGCTCAGCGCCAGCGATTGCCGCCCTGATCCTGCACCAGCGCGAGCTCTGCGCGGCGCGGCACGCCCTGGAACGTCGAACCGCGCACGTACATCTTCGCGCGATCGTCCGCTTCGAACGAGGCGCTCGCACCCTGCACGCGGCTGTTCGAGATGTGCACGATCGCGTCCTGCACGACGATGCCGGTGCCCGAGGCGACGATCGTGCTGTTGGTGAGGAACAGCTCGCAGCCGCCGCGGACGGTGATCGCGTCGCCGTCGACGTAGATGTCGCGATTGTCGAGCTGCAACTGGCGACGGCCTTCGCAGATGAACGGATCGACCGTGCGACGTGCAGAGCCTGACTGGTTGTCGGCGGACGCATTCGAGCCAGAGCTCACGATGCTCACGCCCGGACCGCTGACGCGAAGCTGACCGTTGGAGCGATCGACCGTGTAGCCGCTCGGTGTCGCACCTGGCACCGGCGGACTGCCTTCGGCGCGCGCCGGTTGCGTCGTTTGCGCAGCGGTCGCGGACTGTTCTTCGGTCGGTGTCGGCTCCGGCGCGGGCACCGAGTTCAGCGCCTGCAATTGCGAAGGCGACACTGCCGCGAGCTCGCTCGCTTTGATCGTTTCGACGTCGCCAGTGTCGCGACGCTTCACGGTGAACACGCCGGCCTGTTGATCGGTCGCAACGACTTCGAGACCCGGATTGCGCTGGAGCGCCGCGCGCGCCCACGCAACTTCGGCGTTGTCTTTGGCAGGAGCTGCTGCCGCCGGCTCCGGCTTCGGCGCTTCGCGATTACACGCCGCGAGCGCGAACACCGCGGCGATTGCGAAACCCACATTGGGAGAAACCAGGCGCGTGAGCTGAGTGGACATAATTCACTCCACCGATCGAGTGGGCTCTATCCTCACCCCCGCGCGCCTGCGAGTCCATTCTTCTTTTCTTGCGGCGTGCTTTTACGCCGGCAGCTTTTTCAACAGCTCCGCTTCGCGTTCCGCCGTCAGGCCAGGGCCCGCGAGCAGCTTCGCTTTCTGGTCGGCAGGCCGCTTGTCATACCACGCGAGCAGATCGCGCACGGTCGTGTCGACGCTGCGGAAGCGCAGGCCTTTGGCTACGCCGCGCGCCGAGCTCACCAGCGAGAAGCCCGCGCTGTCGCCGGTCGGCGGCGACCACGTCGTGAGCTCGCCGCTCTCGAGGAGCTTGTTCTCTTCGAGGAACTTCAGCGGCGCCCAGCGGAACTTCGTGTTTGCCTTGGCGGTCACGCGCTTGGCGGCTTCGAGTACGTCGCCCATCGTCACCGCGCCCGGCGGATTGCACAGGTTGTAGCGGCCCGGGATGCGCTGCTCCACGCAGCGACGCGTGAACTCGGCGAGATCGCGCACATCGATGAACTGCATCGGATCTGTCGGCGTGCCCGGCACGAGCATCTCGCCGCCGCGCGCGACGCGCCACGGCCAATAGGTGAAGCGATCGGTGTGATCGCCGGGGCCGACGATGTACGTCGGGCGGATCACGGCCTGGCGCTGGCCGAATGTTTTCTCGACGATCTGCTCGCACGCGGCTTTCAGTCCGCCGTAGTTCTTGTCTGTGATCGTCTTGGCGTCCGGATCATCGAGCGGCGCCAGCTTGGCGTCCTCGTCGCAGCCGACGGGAATCGGTTCCGCATACGCAGAGATGCTGGAGATATAGACGTAGTGCTGCACGCGGTCCTTCAGCGCGTCCGCACTGGCCTGCACTTGCCGCGGGAAGTAGCCGGAGTCGTCGACCACCACGTCCCACTCGCGGCCCTTCAGCACATCGATGTAGCCCGCCACGTTGCGATCGGCGATGAGCGTCTCGACGTCCGGGAACAAGCCTGGGTTGCGCTTGCCGCGGTTGAGCAGCGTCACCTTGTGACCGCCGTCGTGCAGCTCGCGTACGAAGTGCGGGCCGATGAAGCCCGTGCCGCCGAAGATCAGCACCTTCAGCGGCTTCGATCCGCCTTGTGCTGCTGCCCACACGCTCTCCTGCAGCAGCAGGCCCGCTGCCGCGGCCGTTCCCAGCTTCATCAGATCTCTTCTGTTCATTGTCAGCGACCTCATTTGGAATTTTGTGCGGTGGGAGTCGGGCTGGCCTCGCCCGGCCCGGGCTTGACGTACTGCGCGAGCCACTGGCGCTTGGTCTCGTACCAGAACAGCGAGTTCTGCGGCTTCAGCACCCAGTGATTCTCGTCGGGGAAATAGACGAACTTGCTCGGCACGCCGCGGTTCTGCAGCGTGTTGAACAGCTCGATGCCGTGATTGACCGGCACGCGCCGGTCGAGCTGGCCGTGAATCACCAGCGTCGGCGTGTTGAAGTTCGCGGCGTTCATGTGCGGCGAGTTGCGGTTGAAGCGCTCCAGGTCTTCCCAGAATTCGCCGTAGCGATCCTTCTGCGCGCCGCCGTCGCTCGCGATCTGCGTGAAGCTGTTGTAGACGGCCGCGTGCGCGACCAGCGTCTTGAACGGATGCGGCCGGCCGAGAATCGTCGCGGCGAGATAACCGCCGAAGCTGCCTCCGCCCGCAGCCATGCGATCCGCATCGATCCACGGCTGCGCCTTGAAGTAGTCGGCCGCCTTGATCGTGTCCTGGTACGGCAGCTCGGCCCATTCCTTGGTGATCGAATCCGTCCACGCCTGGCCGAAGCCGCTCGAGCCGTGGAAGTTGTGCCACGCGGTGACATAGCCCCAGTTCGCGAACACCTGCGCGTTCCAGCGCCACTGCGTGCCGTCGGTCACGCCGTTGTGCGGGCCGCCGTGCAGCAGCATGTATAGCGGCCACTTCCTGTCGGGAGTGAAGTTCGGCGGATACACGATCCACATCTGGATGTCGTCGCCGTTTGCACCTTTATAGGTAACGCTCTCGACCCGGCCCTGCGTGAGATCGGCGAGCGCCGCATCGTTGAAGTCGGTGAGCTTGGTCGCCGCGCCGGTGCGCGCAATGATGCTGACCAGCGTCGGCGGCTCGGTGAAGCTCTGACGCAGGCCGACGATGACCGGTCCGCTGCCCGCGACTGCAAGCGAGCTGAAGCTGTGCTCACGCGTGACCGCGCGCGGCACGCCGCCGGACACGTCGAAGCGATAGATCCGCCGCGTGCCGGCGTCATCGATCGAGCCGAACAGCGAGTCCGAGTCGGGCGACCACACCAGTCCGTCCGCCGAGCGGTCCCAGTCCTCGGTCAAGTTGCGGATCTTGCCGGCGCGCCGGTCGAACAGCATCAGGCGCGTGCGATCCGCGTAGAAGTCGGGAATCAGCTGGCGCTGAAAAGCCAGCAACCGGCCGTCGGGGCTGTACTTCGGGCCGCCGTCGTTCGCCGCGTTGTCGGTCGTGATGTTGCGCGGTGCGGCGCTGCGGTCGACCGGCGACACATAGATGTCGAAGTTCGGACGGATGCCGCTGCGGTCGGTATCGGAAGCGAATGCGATCTCCAGGCCGTCCGGCGAGATGTCGTAGGAGTTGCCGTCGGGCTCGGCGACCTCGAGCGCCACGCCGGTGCCGAGCGTCAGCGCCTGCGGCTCGCCGCCGTCGATGCCGATCGCGTAGACGTGCGTCTCGCGATGATCCAGGAAGTGGTCCCAGTAGCTGACCGGCGCCTTGTCCCACACCTGCGCGCTCATCTTCGGCTCGGCGCGGTCCTTCATCCGCTGCTCCTGCTCGGTCCAGGTCTTCAGGTCGGGCCACACCTGCGACAGGAACGCGATGCGCTTGGAGTCCGGGAACCACTTCGGCGCGATCACGCCGGTCGGCACGCTGGTCACGCGCCGGGCTTCGCCGCCGTTCACCGGAATCACGTAGATCTGCGGCTGCTTGTCGTCGCCGCGCTTGGAGACGAACGCGATCAGCTCGCCGTCCGGGCTCCAGGCCGGCGCCGAATCGTTGCCGGCGTCGCTCGTCAGCTGGCGCGCCTTGCCGGGCTTCGTCGGCACGAGCCACAGGTCGGCGTCGCCCTTGTTCTTTTCCATGTCGTACTTCGTGACCGGCACGACCGCCAGGCGTCCGTCGGGAGAAATCGCCGGATCCGCCAGACGTTTCAGTTGCCACATCGCGTCGGCGGTGTAAGGCTGCGCGGCGTGCACCGCAGGAGCGAGTGCGATACCGGCGGCGAGGAGGATTGCGCGGGCCGCGGCGCGCGGCTGCGGGTTGTGCTTATGACACGTGCCGATCATTCGCGGACCTCTGGTTCTTTGGTGGCCAGTGCGGAGGGGCGGTAGTGTATCCGAGGGGCACGGCTCCGCTGTGCAAGGGTGAGAAGTGCATCCATTTCTTCGCGAGAACTGCTCCGTAAACTGTCCGGACTACTAATCGACCACCAGTGAGGGGGCGTTCGAAGTGATCCAGGCCAAGCACCGCAACCGTTTGCCTTTGCCGCAGCCCGCCGTCGTCGTCGTTCGTCGCTCATACGCCGAAAGTCGCTTCGGCCAGATTCATTTGTGGACGGCCTATCCGTCCGGCGGCGGCTTCGATGAGCGCGTGCCGGTCGTCTGCCTGCACCACGGCGGCGGCTCCGGGCGGATGTTCGCGCCGATGCTGCGCGAGGTCGGTCACGACCGCAGCATCTACGCGCCGGACTTGCCGGGTCACGGCTCGTCCGACGGTGCTGGCGCCAAGACCTCGATCGTCGACCTGGCCGCGGCCATCGGGGATTTCCTGGACAGCCTGCGACTGCGGGCAGTCGATGTGTTCGGCTATCAGCTCGGTGCGCTCATCGCAGCGGAGCTCGCGATCGCGCGGCCGCAGACTGTGCGGCGCGTGATGTTATGGGGCGCTCCATGCTATTCCCCGCAGGAACGTGCGGCACTGTTGCAGAGCACGACAACTCCTGGAGCGCGTGAGGACGGCGGCGACGTTGCCGAAGAATGGCAGCGCGTGCTGCAGCGTCGCGGCGCGAATGTCCCGCCGGCCGCGCTCGCCGAGGATTTCGGCGATCGCCTGCGCGCCGGCGCGCAAGGCACCCGCGCGCTCACCGCGGCACTCGAATATTCGACTCTGGAGCGACTGCCGCTGGTGAAGCAGCCGACGCTGGTCCTGCGTCTGCGCGACGAGTTCTACGAGCAGGCGCCGCGCGTTCGCGCCGCGCTGCCGAACGGCTCGATGCTGGATGTGGCCGACTACGGCCAGGGATTCCTGAGCGCGGCTCCGCAGCGCTTCGCCTCGATCGCGCGCGAGTTCCTGGACCGCTGAATCAGACCATCCGCTGCCAACTCCAGGCGCACGCGAGGCCGGCGATCACGGAAGTGGTCGCCCAGCGCAAGGCGAGTGCTGCGATTGTCGCGATGGCGAGTCCCCGCGACAGCGAGACCGCGACAACGCCCGGTACGCTGAAGAAAAGCCAGCACAGACTGCCGAAACACAGGCCGCGCACCCACCACGGCACGGCAACGACTGCCGCGAGTCCCCAGCTCAGCCAGAACAACAGCGCGAAGCCGCAACCGTAGAGCATGTGAAGCAGAGCGTCGGAGATCTCCAGCGGCGGGATCACCGCGCCCGGACGCACTGAAGTCCGCGCGGACGCCAGGATCGAATGCAGCAGCACGCTCACCAGCCCGCTGAGGCTGCCGGTCAGCAAGAGATAAGTGAGGTCCATGTCAGCGCAGCGCCAGCTGCAGGCCCTGCACGAGCTTTTCGATGTCGTCGTGCGTGCTGAAGATGTGCGGCGACAGGCGCAGGGCGCCGCCTGCATCGTTCGGCAAGCGCACGACGCGCACGTGCGCGCGATGACTGCGCTCGATCGCCGACGCGAGATCGATTGCCTGCTTGCCCGGTGCGCGAAAGGTGAGGATGCCGGCCCACAGGCCCGGCCGCGCCGGCGTCAGCATTTCGATGCCCGCGACCTGCTGCAACCGCAGCCGCGCGTAGATCGCGAGCTCGCGGATGCGCGCTTCGATCTTGCTGCGGCCGACGGTCTGCTGGAATTCGAGCGCGGCTTCGGCGCCGCGCAGTGCGGGCCAGGCGTAGGGCACGATGTTGCCGAGCTTGTGCAGAGCCGCCGGCACATCGGCGTTGCCGTCCGCGTCCGTCGGCGTGAAGACGGGCGGCACGCTGTCGAGACCGCGAGGCTCGACTGGCCATAGCTCGTCCAGCACTTCGCGCCGCACGTAGAGCGCGCCGGTGCCATGACTGCCGCTGAGCCATTTATGGCCGCAGGTCGCGTACAGGTCGCAGCCCAGATCGTGCATCGAGAACTCGAGCATGCCGAGCGCCTGGGCGCCATCGACGATGCTCAGGATGCCTTTCTGACGCGCGAAGGCCGACAGCTCCTTGACCGGCAGCACCGCGCCGTCGTCGTGCTGCACGTGAGAGAACGCGATGACTTTGGTGCGCTCGGTCACCGCGCCGGCAAACAATCCCAGCGGCTGCTCCGGACCCGTCAGCGGCGCCGGCAGCTCGATCTGTTTCACGACGATCTCGCGGCGCCGCGCCTGCACCAGCCACGGGCTCAGCGCCGCCGGGTGCTCGCGCGTGGTCGTGATGATTTCGTCGCCGGGCGCAAGATCGAGTCCCGCGATGGCGAGGCCGAGTGCTTCTCCCGCGCCGCGCGTGAACAGCAGCTCGTCAGCGTCGCAGCCGAGGAAAGCCGCGAAGCGCGTTGCCAGGCGGTTGGTTTCCTCGGTCCAGCGTGTGGCTGCGTTGGCCAGCCCGAGGCTCTGCGCCTCGCGGGCCCGATATTCGGAGGCCATCGCCGCGCGCAGCGTCGGTCCGCTGCTCGCCACGTCCAGGTACGCGACCTGCGTGTCGAGCATCGGTTGAGTGCGAACCCACTGCCAGAGCTCGCGGGACGAGGTCGGCATGTTCGGCACCGGCGCGACCTGGGCGTCGGCGGCTGGCAGTGCAGTGGCGGCAGCGAGGCCGGCGCTTGCGGCCAGCAACTCGCGACGGGTCAGCGATGAGTTCGTG
>DATEKT010000113.1:0-7969 GCA_035277305.1 Steroidobacteraceae bacterium
GAGAACAACATGAACCGAGCAGCTGTCCTGGGTCTGATCTTCCTCACCGGGCTGGCGTGCACCGGTGCGTTCGCGGCCGACAAGAAGCCGCAAGCCAGCGAGCGCAGCGTGCCGCTGGATCGCTCCGGCTATTTCGACAAGGGGGCGGCGACGACCGACGACCTGCGTCGCGTCGCGATGCCCGCCGGCTTCAACGATGTGAAGACGAGCTTCGTCTTCAAGAATGCGCGGCTGTTCGACGGCACGGGCGCGCCGGCGCGCAATGCAACGGTCGTGGTCGTCGGCAACAAGATCGCGAAGGTCCTGTCACCCGACTCGACGGACTTTCCGAAGGACGCAGAAGTGATCGATGCGGCCGGCGCAACCGTGATGCCGGGCCTCATCGACATGCACATCCACATGACGTACGTGTTCGACCGCACGGGTTCACCGGAGCTGACGCTCGACAGCCAGGCCGACGGCACACTGCGCGGCATGGAACGGCTGCGCTACTTCGTCGACAGCGGTATCACCAGCGTCCGCGACACCGCATCGAACGGCATGGCGCCGTTCATCCTCAAGGACTGGGCAGACCAGGGGATGATCCCGTCGCCGCGCGTGTTCCCCGTCGGACAGCTGATCACCGGCACCGGCGGACACGCGGACGAGCTGTTCATTCAGCGCACCGCGCCGGACTTCGAAGGCTCGATGATTCGCGTCGCCAACGGGCCCGACGAATGGCGCGAGGCGGTGCGCACGCAGTTCAAGCGCGGTGCCGACTGGATCAAGATCGCCAGCCACTTCGACGAGGACGAGGTGCAGATGGCCGTGAAGGAGGCGCACCAGCTCGGCCTGCGCATCACGGTCGATTCGGAGAACGTGTTCACCGACATGGCCGTGAAGGCCGGCGTCGACTGCGTCGAGCATCCGCTGCCGCGCTCCGACGAGACGATCAAGCTGATGGCGGCGCGCGGCATCGCCTCGATCCCGACGATCGTTCCCTACCAGCTCATCATCCAGAACTACGGCGGCTATTACGGCACGACTTCGCGGCGCTTTTCGCTCACCGAGCCGCACATGTTCGAGACCGTGCAGAAGATGAAGGACGCCGGCGTGAAGCTCGGCGTCGGCACCGACATCGTCATGGCCTGGTACCGCCGCCTGCCCGGGCCGTACATCCAGGAGCTGAAGAACTTCGAGCGCATCGGCTACAAGCCGCAGGAAGCGCTGATCGCCGCGACCCGCACCAACGCGGAAATTCTCGGCATGGCCGACCGGCTCGGCACGATCGAGCCCGGCAAGCTCGCCGACCTGATCATCGTCGACGGCAAGCCCGACGTGAACGTCGAGGACCTCGCCAAGGTGCCGTTCGTCATGGTCGGCGGCCGCGTGATGAAGCGCAACGGCCGCATCGAGCCGACGCCTCGCCGGCCCGATCCCGAAGAGAAGGCCGCGACGAATCCGCGGAAGATGGATTGAAGAGAAGAAGAATAGACGGGATTAACGGGATTAACGGGATTAAAGAGAAGAGCCGGAGATCCGGAACTCCGAATTCCGACAATCCCGTCAATCCCGTTAATCCCGTCCATTTCTCTTTCTCTTTATTCCTGGATCCCAACGACCCACCTGAGCAACTCAACACATGAACTGGCGAATCAAACCGGTCGAGGCGAGCATCGAAGCGGCGGCGCGCAAGGGCCTGGATCGTACGTTGGGGCCGATTCAGCTCATGCTGCTCGGCGTCGGCGCGGTGATCGGCACGGGCATTTTCGTGCTGACGGCGGTCGGCGCGGAACGCGCGGGGCCGGGACTCGTGCTGTCGTTCGTCATCGCGGCGACCGTGTGCGGATTCGCGGCACTCGCGTACGCGGAGCTGTCGGCGATGGTGCCGGTCGCGGGCAGCGCCTATACGTACTCGTATGTCGTGATGGGCGAGTTCATCGCGTGGCTGGTCGGCTGGAATCTCATCCTCGAGTACGCGGTCGCGGGAGCTGCGGTCGCAGTCGGCTGGTCCGGCTACATGGCAGGACTCCTGCACAGTCTGGGCGTGGATGTGCCTCTATCGCTGAAGGCCGGCATGTTCGCCGTGCAGGGCGGGGGCGTGAACCTGATCGCGCTCGGCGCAGTTGCCGTGGCGACGACGCTGCTCATCATCGGCACTCGCGAGAGCGCCTGGTTCAACTCGGTGCTGGTGTTCGTCAAGCTGCTCGCGCTCAGCGCTTTCATCGTCATCGCCGCGCCCCACATCGACTGGGCGAACTTCGAGCCCTTCATGCCTTACGGCTTCGGCAGTACCGAGGTGGACGGCGTGTCCAAGGGCGTCATGGCAGCGGCGGCGCTGATCTTCTTCGCCTACATCGGCTTCGATGCGGTCTCGACCGCGGCCGAGGAAGTGCGCAATCCGAACCGCAACGTGCCGCTGGGACTCATCGGAACGCTCGTCGTCTGCACCACTGTCTACGTGCTCGTCGCCGCGGGTGCGGTCGGAACGACGCCTTACACGCAGCTCGCCGGCAACACCGAGCCGCTGGCTTCGATTCTGCGCACGCTCGGCTTCCCGACGGTCGGCAATCTCGTGGCGTTGGCCGCCATCGTCGCGTTGCCCACCGTGGTCCTGATGATGATCTATGCGCAGACGCGCATCCTGTTCACGATGTCGCGGGACGGCTTGCTGCCGGAACGCCTCAGCAACCTGCATCCGCGTTTCCACACGCCGCACGTGATCACGGTGATCACGGGGGTGTTCGTGGCGGTCGTCGCCGGCCTGTTTTCGGTCGATGAGATCGCCGAGCTGTCCAACACCGGCACGCTGTTCGCTTTCGTCGTCGTGGCCGTCGCGGTCGTGGTGTTGCGCTGGACTCAGCCCGATCGCCACCGGCCGTTCCGAACGCCGGTGGTCTGGCTCATCGGTCCGCTCGCGGTCATAGGATGCGTGTATCTGTTCGTGAGCCTGCCCAGGCTCACGCAGTTCCGCTTCTGGATCTGGACGGCCCTCGGTGCGGTGGTCTACTTCCTGTACGGTTATCGTCGCAGCCCCCTGGGCAAGTAGAATGCCGCGATCCGCGTCATTCTCCGGGGTGCTTCGATGTTCAAGCGTATTGCACGTATCGCGCTGGGCGGCCTGTGCCTGATCTGCATCGGGGCCGCGGCCCACGCGGCTGATGCGGGCGCCATGAAGAAGCGCGCCGTGGCGGGCGTGCAGGCGCGCGCCAAACAGGCGCAGCAGATCAACGACCAGGTCTTCAGCTTCGCCGAGCTCGGCTACCAGGAGGTCGAGACCTCGAAGTACCTCACCGGCCTCCTCGAGCAGAACGGCTTCCAGATCGAGCGGGGCGTGGCGGGCATTCCGACCGCCTGGGTCGCGCGCTGGACCAACGGGCAGGGCGGGCCGGTGATCGCGCTCGGCTCGGACATCGACTGCATTCCCAAGGCTTCGCAGAAGCCGGGCATTCCCTGGCACGAGCCGATGATCGAAGGTGCGCCGGGGCATGGCGAGGGACACAACTCGGGACAGGCGGTGAACATCGTCGCCGCGCTGACCGTGCAGGAGATCATGCGCAGCGCGAACGTTCCGGGCACCCTGATGCTGTGGCCGGGTGTGGCGGAGGAGCTGCTGGGCGCCAAGGCGTACTACGTCCGCGATGGCGTCTTCAAAGGCGTCGATGCCGTGATCTTCACCCACGTGGCCGACAACCTCGCGACCTCGTGGGGACAACCGATGGGCACGGGCCTGGTGTCGGTCGAGTACACGTTTCGCGGCGAGGCCGCGCACTCGGCCGTGGCGCCGTGGCGCGGACGCAGCGCCCTCGATGCCGTCGAGCTGATGAACATGGGCTGGGACAAGCGCCGCGAGCACCTGCGCCCGGAGCAGCGCTCGCACTTCGTGATCACCGACGGCGGCGACCAGCCGAACGTGGTGCCGTCGGTCGCCTCGGTCTGGTACTACTTCCGCGAGCAGACGTTCGAGGGCATCCAGAAGAACTTCGCGATCGGCAACAAGATCGCGGACGCTGCAGCCCAGATGACCGACACCACTGTCACACGGCGAATCCGGGGCGCCGCGGCCCCGATGCATTTCAACAAGCCGATGGCCGAGGCGGCCCAGCGCAACATCCAGGCCGTCGGCCTGCCGGTGTGGACTGCTGACGAGCAGGCGTTCGCGAAGGCCGTCCAGAAGAACCTCAAGACCAAAGAGGCCGGGCTGGCGGTCAAGCTCGAAGAGTTCAAGGCGCCGGTGCCCGAGCCGAAGAGCGGGGGCTCGGACGACATCGGCGACGTCTCCTGGACGCTGCCGACGATCGTGGTGCGCTATCCGGCCAACATTCCCGACCTGCCGGGCCACCACTGGTCGAATGCGATCGCGATGGCCACGCCGATCGCGCACAAGGGGGTCGTGGCGGGATCGAAGGTGGTGGCCATGACGACGCTCGATCTCATGACCAGCGAGAAACTGCGGCGCGACGCCAGCGCCTACTTCACCGACGTGCAGTCCAAGGATCAAAAATACGTGCCGGTCCTCGGGCCGGAGGACCGTCCGACGATCGACATGAACGCCGACACGCAGGGCCGTTTCCGCGACCAGCTGAAGCAGTACTACTACGACCCGAGCCGGTACGACACGTACCTCGACCAGCTGGGCATCAAGTTTCCGACGCTGGATCGGGGCGCTGCGCCCGCGCAATAAGCGCCGCTAATCATCCTCATTAGATCTATTAGTCACCGCGCTGCGACCACCTGACTACCATCAGTCAGGTGCCAGCGCGGGGGCAGGATCTTGACCGGGGATAGCCGCAAACAAGAACGAATCGGGCGGATCCCATGAACCGCCGCGAGGTCCTGCTTGCCGCCGCCGCGGGCGTCGTCTACGCGAACGTGGCGGGTGCCCGGGAGGGTTCGGACGATCTGGTCGAGCTGACACTCGCCGACGCCTCGCAAAAGATCCGCAGCGGCGCCGTCACCAGCCGCGACCTGGTTCTCGCCTCACTCGCCCGCACCGGGCTCGAGAATCCGCGGATCAACGCTCTCATCACCGTCATGCGCGAGCAGGCGCTGGCGGAAGCGGCGACGCTCGACGCCGAGGCGGCCCAGAAGAAGTTTCGCTCGCCGCTCCATGGCATTCCGATCGCTCTGAAGGACTGCATCGACACCGGCAACGCGCGCACGACCGCCGCGAGCCAGCAGTACGAGAATCGTTTTCCGGCGCAGGACGCCCACGTCGTGAAGCGTCTGCGCGACGCCGGCGCCATCATTTTCGCAAAGGCGAACCTCGCCGAGTTCAGCGTCAGCCCGACCGGCGTTTCGACGTATTTCGGCCCGGTGCACAACCCCTGGGCGCTCGATCGAGTGACCGGCGGCTCGTCGAGCGGCTCGGCCGCCGCCGTCGCGACGCGGATGTGCTTCGGCGCGCTCGGCACCGACTCGGGCGGCTCGGTGCGCCTGCCGGCTTCGTGGTGCAGCCTCGTCGGACTGAAGCCGACGGATGGACTGGTGTCGAACACCGGGATCATCCCGTCGGTCGCCTCGCTCGATACCTGCGGCCCCATCGCGCGCACCGTCGAAGATGTCGCGATGTTGTTCGGACCGATGGTCGGCTACGACCCGCTCGACCCGAAGAGCGTTGCCAGTCCCACGCAGGACTACGTGCAGCTCGCGCGGCAACCGGTCAAGCAGTTGCGCGTCGGCGTGCCGCGCAAACCGTTTTACGACGACGTGGATCCGCAGATCGCGCGCGCCATCGAGGACGCGTTGAAGGTCCTCGCGAAGCTCACGACCGGCGTGAAGGACGTGACGCTGCCGCCGGAAGTCGGCTCGCACGACCCGTTGATCAACGTCGCCGAGGTCGTCGCGTATCACGAGAAGCTGCTGGAGCACCCCGAGAAGTACACGATCGGCACGCGCAACATCCTGCAGTACTGTGCAAAGTTCGTCGAGGATGCGTCGCAAGGCACGACCTCCGCGAAGATGGCCCGCTACGTCAACGGCGTGAGTGCGCTCGCGCGTCTGCGGCGCACGATCGACAGCGTCTTCACCGATTTCGACGTGGTCGCGGTGCCGACCCTCAAAGCCTTCCCACCGACGATCGATGCGGCCGTGCGCTACGAGAGCGGCGCCGTCGACGACGACCGGCCGCTGTTCTCGATCGAGAACACACTGACGTTCAACCGCCTCGGACTGCCGGCGCTCACTGTGCCCTGCGGCTTCTCCACCGACGGGTTACCCATCGGCCTGATGATCGCCGGTCCCCGCTACAGCGAGGGCCGGCTGCTGGCGCTCGGCGCCGCATACGAACGCGCGACGCAATGGCACCAACGTCGCCCGCCGCGGCCTGCGTAAGAGGCGCTGATTCCGATGTGGCTGCGGAGCAGAAGGGAGATCAAGAAGATCTCTCGCCAAGATCGCCAAGATCGCCAAGGTCGGAAAAGAAAGATTCCGAAAATAGAATCGTTCTTGTTCTTCCTTGGCGATCTTGGCGATCTTGGCGAGAGACATTCTTTTTCTTCCCTCCTTCCGCTCGCAGCGCTGTGTATGCCCACTTTCAAACTCGCCGAAGGAGAGGATTCGTGAATCGACGTGATGCCTTGCTTGCGACGCTATCAGCTGCCGCAGTCGTTCCGGCGTTGCGCGCATCGGCTGCGACACAGGCGATCGCGACGCCGAGCGTGACGAGCGTCGATCCGGCGAAGTATCCGAAGGCGTGGGAGGTCCAGCGCTCGACGGTGGTGGTGGACGGACTCGATCCTTCCGCGATCAACGAGAAATATCTCGAGATGCTGCAGGCCGGCGGCGTGAACTGCTGGCACCAGAGCGTCGGCGGGCTGGGCTTCTTTGCGAACCTGCTGACGTTCCTCGACCAGCACGCCGACAAGATCGTGCAGGTCGGCACGGTGCGCGAGATCCGGGCAGCTAAAGAACAGGGCAAGATCGGGCATCTGTCCGGTTGGCAGATGGCCGATCCGTTGATCATGGATGCGAACGGCGAAGCGCCGTTGCAGAACCTGCGTGCTTATCGCCAGCTCGGCCTGCGCATCGCGAGCATCGCGTACAACAACTCGAACATTTTCGGCGGCGGCTGTCTCGATCCGGACGTGCCGCTGACGCGCCTCGGCAAGAAGTACGTCGAGGCGGTTCACAGCCATCGCATCGTGCTGGACGTGTGCGGCCACACGGGCGAGCGCACCTCGTTCGATGCGATCCAGGTCTCGAAGGGCTCGGGCGTGCCGATCATCTGCTCGCACACCAACGCGCGTGCACTGAACGACAACCCGCGCAACATCTCCGACCGGCTGATCGAGGCCATCGCAGGCACGGGCGGCGTCATCGGCCTCACGTCCGTCAGCGACTTCTTCATGCGCAGCCCGAAGGACGAGAACGTGAAGGCCTCGCCGCAGGCGACGATGGACAAGTTCTTCGAGCACTTCGATCACCTGAAGAAGCTGGTCGGCGTCGATCACATCGGCCTCGGCCCCGACTTCATGACCGGCCGCGTCGACCTCGATGCGATGGGCATGGATCGCGAGCGCTGGCCCGCGGACGTGTACAGCGACTGGCCCTGGTACATGGTGAAAGGCTTCGAAACGATCGTCGAGCTGCCGAAAGTCACGCAGGGCCTGCTCGATCGCGGCTGGAGCGCCGCTGATGTTCGCAAGGTGCTCGGCGAGAACTGGCTGCGCGTGTACGAGAAAGTGTGGGGAGCATGAGGATCAAGAAGAGAAGAAGAATGGACAGGATGAACAGGATGAACAGGATGAAAGGCATGAAGAGCATGAGAACCAGAGTCTCCAATTCCGCATCCTGTCCATCCTGTTCATCCTGTCAAAATTTCTTTCTCTTTCTCCGCTCTTCCTCCTGAATCCGGAGCCTGATCATGAACCGACGAGATGCTTTGCTGGCGACGCTATCTGCGGCTGCGATGGTGCCGGCGGCGCGTGCGATGGCTGCTCACCAGGCTGTCGCCACGCCGAGCGTGACCAGCGTCGATCCGGCGAAGTAT
>DATEKT010000114.1:0-7656 GCA_035277305.1 Steroidobacteraceae bacterium
GGGCTGCAGGTCGTCGCATGGGGCGGGTGGAGGCTCAACCCCTACAGGAGACTCGATCATGGCCAGCATGTCCATGCGGCAGATGCTGGAAGCGGGCGTCCACTTCGGACATCAGACCCGTTTCTGGAACCCCAAGATGGCGCCTTTCATCTTCGGGGAGCGCAACCGGATTCACATCATCAACCTGGAAAAGACGCTGCCGCTCTACAACGAAGCGGCCGGGTTCATTCGCCAGGTCGTCGCTGACGGCGGCCGCGTGCTGTTCGTCGGCACCAAGCGCTCCGCGCGCGAAGCCGTCAGGGTCGCCGCCGGACGTTGCGGCATGCCTTACGTCAGCCACCGCTGGCTTGGCGGCATGCTCACGAATTTCAAGACCGTGCGCGGCTCGATCAAGCGCCTGATCGCGCTCGATGAGATGACCGCGAACGGCACGCTCGAGCAGCACAGCAAGCGCGAGGCGCAGGGCCTGCGCCGCGAGCGCGAAAAGCTCGAGCGCAGCCTCGGCGGCATCAAGGAAATGGATTCGCTGCCGGACGTGCTGTTCGTCATCGACGTCGGTCACGAGAAGATCGCGATCCACGAGGCGAAGAAGCTCGGCATCCCGGTCGTCGCGATCGTCGACACCAACTGCGCGCCGGACGACGTCGACTACGTCGTGCCGGGCAATGACGATGCAATGCGCGCCATCGCGCTGTACGCCGAAGGCATCGCCGACGCGGCGCTCGACGGCAAGTCTGCGCTGCCGGAAGTGCCGGCCGGCGAAGACGAGTTCGTCGAGCTCGACGAGGAAGGCAAGCCGCGGCCGAAGAGCGGGGCGCCTGCGCCGCGTCGCGGCCGTCCGGCCGCCGTGCGCAAGAAACAGGCGCCGCGCCGTCGCCTGCCGGAGAAGATGCCGGACGAGCCGGTCGAGGAAGTCGTCGCTGCCGAAGTCGATGACGTCGAAGCGGACGTGTCGCCCGAGGAATTCATGGCGCGCCGCAAGGCCGCGCTCGCCAAGCACAAGCCCGGTGCTGCCGCTGGCGCACCTGCCGCTGCGGCACCTGCTGCCGGAGCACCCGCTGCTGGCGCGCCCGCGAGCGGAACGAACGGCGGCGCGGAGTGATCATGGCTGTTACCGCTGAATCGGTGAAAGTGCTCCGCGAACGGACCGGCGCGGGGATGATGGAGTGCAAGAAGGCGCTGGTCGAGACCAACGGCGATCTCGACGCGGCGGCCGAGCTCATGCGCAAGGCCGGCCTGGCGAAGGCCGACAAGAAGGCGACGCGTGTCGCCGCCGAAGGCGTCATCGTGATCGAGCGCTCGGGCGATGGCCGCCACGCGGCCGTCGTCGAAGTGAATTGCGAGACCGACTTCGTCGCGCGCGAGCAGGACTTCCAGCAGTTCGCAGCGAAGGTCGCCAAGGCAGTGCTCGCGAAGCGCCCGGCGAATCTCGAAGCGCTGCTCGCAAGTGCACTCGAGGGCGGTCAGTCGATCGACGAAGCACGTCGCGTGCTGATCGCGAAAATCGGCGAGAACATCAGCGTGCGCCGCTATACGCTGGTCGAAGCGCCTGCTGTCGTCGGCACGTACCTGCACGGCACGCGCATCGGCGCGCTGGTTGCGATGAAGTCCGGCGACGAAGCCGTCGCCAAGGACATCGCGATGCACGTCGCCGCGATCAATCCCGCCTACGTGTCGTCCGCGCAAGTGCCGGCCGACGAGGTCGCGCGGGAGCGGGAGATCTTCGTCGGCCAGGCGAAGAACGATCCGAAGAACGCCGGCAAGCCCGAGGAGATCGTCGTCAAGATCATCGAGGGCAAGGTGCGCAAGTGGCTCGGCGAGATCACGCTGCTCGGCCAGCCGTTCGTCAAGGACGACAAGCAGACGGTGGAGCAGTACCTGAAGCGCGCCGGCGGCGAAGTGGCCGCGATCGTGCGTTACGAGGTCGGCGCCGGCATCGATAAAAAGCAGGAAGATTTTGCAGCCGAGGTCGCGAAGCAGGTGGAGAGCTTCAAAAAGCCGCCGGGCGGCGACAAGGGCAACCACTAGCGTCGAATAGAACCCCGCTCCGGCGGGGTTCTTTATAATGTGGAAAGTGACGAGGGTCACGAAGTCACGAGGACACGCGCTTCCATGGCAGCTACCGGCAAACCCGTAACCGAACAGCCCGCACCGGCCACGGCCGGGCTGCGGCGCATCCTGCTCAAGCTGTCGGGCGAGGCGCTGATGGGCACGGAGGACTACGGCGTCGATCCGAAGATGCTCAAGCGCATCGCGCTCGAGATCCGCGAAGTGATGAGCCTGGGAATGCAGGTCGCGGTGGTGATCGGCGGCGGCAACATCTTTCGCGGCGCGGGCCTCGCCCGCACCGGCATGGACCGCGTCACGGGCGATCACATGGGCATGCTGGCGACAGTGATGAACTCGCTGGCCATGCAGGACGCGATCGAAGCGCTCGGCCTGCACGCGCGCGTGATGTCGGCGATCCGCATCAACGAAGTGTGCGAGGAGTACATCCGGCGCCGCGCCGTCCGCCACCTGGAGAAGGGGCGCGTCTGCATTCTCGCCGCCGGCACCGGCAACCCGTTCTTCACCACCGACACCGCGGCGAGCCTGCGCGCGATCGAGATCAACGCCGACCTGCTGCTGAAGGCCACCAAGGTCAACGGCATCTACTCCGACGACCCGATGAAGAATCCGCAGGCGACGCGTTACGGTCGTCTGACTTTCGACAAGGTGCTCACCGACCGCCTCAACGTGATGGACGCGACGGCGATCGTCATGTGCCGCGACAACAACCTGCCGCTGCGCGTGTTCGACCTGACCAAGCCGGGCGAGCTGCTGCGCATCGTGCGCGGCGAGGACGTCGGCACGCTGGTCACCAATTCGTAGCTGGGAGAAGGCCCATGCTGGAAGACGTCAAGAAAGACGCCAACGAGCGCATGAACAAGTGCGTCACGGCGCTGAAGAACGAGCTGAAGAAGGTGCGCACCGGCCGTGCGCACACCGCTCTGCTCGAGCACATCCGCGTCGAGTACTACGGCAACGAGGTGCCGCTCAACCAGGTCGCGAACCTCGCGGTCGAGGACGCGCGCACGCTCACCGTCACGCCGTGGGAGAAGACCATGGTGGCGGTGGTCGAAAAGGCCATCATGAAGTCCGACCTCGGCCTGATGCCGAACACCGCCGGCTCGGTGATCCGCGTGCCGATGCCCGCGCTGACCGAGGAGCGCCGCCGCGACCTGACGAAGGTGGTGCGCCACGAAGCCGAGAACGCGCGCGTCGCCGTGCGCAACGTACGGCGCGACGTCATGACCGAGCTGAAGGAAATGCTCAAGGAGAAGATGATTTCGCAGGACGACGACCGGCGCGCGCACGACGAAGTGCAGAAGCTGACCGACCGGCACGTCGCCGAGATCGACCAGCTGCTGGCGGAAAAAGAAAAAGAGCTGATGCAGGTGTGAGCGGCGCCGTCCCCAGACACATTGCGGTCATCATGGACGGCAATGGTCGCTGGGCCGCAGCGCGAGCGCTGCCGCGGCCTGCCGGTCATCGCATGGGCGTGCGCGCCGTCAAGCAGATCGTCGAGAACTGCGCGCGCCGCGGCGTCGAAGTGCTGACCCTGTTCGCGTTCTCCAGCGAGAACTGGAAGCGGCCGAAAGAAGAAGTCTCGATGCTGATGAGCCGCTTCCTGCAGGCGCTCGACGACGAAGTCGCGGAGCTGCACGAGAACGGCATCCGTTTGACCTTCGTCGGCAATCTCGGGCAGCTCGCGCCGCCGCTGCGCAAGAGTATGGACGCTGCGACTGCGCTCACGGCGGGCAATAGCCGCATGACGCTCGTCATCGCGATCGCCTATGGCGGCCGCTGGGACATCGCATCGGCCGCGCGTCGCGTGGCGGAGCGTTGCGTCGCCGGCGAAATGCGCACGGAAGAGATCGATGAAGAGCATCTCGGCGGGCAGCTGGCACTGGCCGGCCTGCCGGATCCCGATCTGCTGATCCGCACGGGCGGCGAGCAGCGCATCAGCAACTTCCTGTTGTGGAATCTCGCCTACACCGAGCTGTATTTCTGCGACGCGCTGTGGCCGGACTTCGACGAGCGCCAGCTGGACGCCGCGATCGACCACTTCGGCCGGCGCCAGCGTCGCTTCGGGCTCGTGCCCGAGCAGGTCAGGACACGCTGATGCTGCGCGAGCGCGTCATTACGGCCTTGTTGCTCGTGCCGCTGGTGCTGGTGGTGATCTTCTGGTTGCCGCACGTTGCGACGATGGCCGCGCTCGCGCTGCTGGTGATCGGCGCTGCTTGGGAATGGTCGGCGTTTCCGCGCTTCACGCAGTATTCAGCCAGGGCCGTTTATGTAGCTGTCGTGGCTGCATGCATCGCGGCCACCTGGTGGTTCGGCGTCCAGAGCGACGAGATCGACCGCCTGCTTCACATTGCGCTGCTGTGGTGGGTATTCGCTCTCATCTGGGTCTCGATCGCGCCGGCGCGCGTCAATCGCACGACGGCCGCGGGCGCTGGCCTGCTCGTCCTGGTGCCGGCCTGGCTGGCGCTCTCGCGTTTGCACGCCCTGGGCCCGGAGCTGTTGTTGTTCCTGATTCTGCTGGTCGTCGCTGCGGACGTCGGCGCTTATTTCGCGGGCCGCAGCTTCGGCCGCAACAAGCTCGCGCCGCGCGTCAGCCCGGGCAAGACCTGGGAAGGGGTGCTCGGTGGCTTCGCTGCTGCCGGCGTGATGGCGGCGGTCGGCGTGTGGTGGTTCAAGTTCGACGCACCGCGCTTCGCTGCGCTCTGCATCATCGTTGTAGTGGCTTCGATCATCGGCGACCTCACGGAAAGCCTGTTCAAGCGGCACGCTGGCCTGAAGGACAGCGGCACGTTGCTACCGGGTCACGGCGGCCTCCTGGACCGCGTCGACAGCGTCACGGCGGCGGCGCCGGTGTTCCTGGTCGGTCTCGAGCGCCTGGGGCTGCTGCGATGAATGCACTGTTGCGCGTCGCGGTGCTGGGCTCGACCGGCAGCATCGGGTTGAACACGCTGGACGTACTCGAGCGCCATCGCGATCGCTACCAGGTGTTCGCGCTCGCCGCGCGCAGCAACGTCGCGAGATTGCGCGAACAGTGTTTGCAGCATCGTCCACGCTTCGCTGTTGTAGTCGACGGTTCCGCAGCCGCACAACTTGCGAGCCAGTTGCGCAGCGCAGGCTCGCCGACCGAGGTGCTGAGCGGCGAACAGGCTTTGACGGACATCGCGGCGCATAGCGAAGTCGACGCGATCATGGCCGCGATCGTCGGTGCTGCCGGGCTTGCATCCAGTCTCGCGGCCGCGCGCGCCGGCAAGCGGATTCTGCTGGCGAACAAAGAAGCGCTCGTCATGTCGGGCCCGCTATTCATGCAGGCGGTGCGCGAGGGCGGAGCGACGCTGATCCCCGTGGATAGCGAGCACAACGCGATCTTTCAATGTATGGGCGGCAGCAGCGCCGGCGGCGTACGCCGCGTGTTGCTCACGGCTTCCGGCGGTCCTTTCCTGCGCACCGCCGCCGCGGATTTACGTACTGTCACCCCTGACCAGGCGTGCGCGCATCCGCGCTGGGTCATGGGCCGCAAGATCTCCGTCGATTCCGCCACGCTGATGAACAAGGGTCTGGAATTGATCGAAGCCTGCCTGCTGTTCGCCTTGCCGGCGCGGCAGGTCGAGGTCGTAGTGCATCCGCAGAGCATCGTGCATTCGCTGGTCGAATACATCGACGGCTCGATGCTGGCGCAACTGGGTAATCCCGACATGCGTACGCCGATTGCGCACGCGCTGGGCTGGCCGGAGCGGCTGAGCTCGGGTGTAGAATCGCTCGACATTCTGCGTGCCGCCCGCCTCGATTTCGAAGCGCCCGACCTCGAGCGTTTCCCCGCCCTGGCCCTGGCCCGCAGCGCCGCTGAAGCCGGCGGCACGATGCCGGCCGTGCTGAACGCCGCGAACGAAGTCGCCGTCGGCGCGTTCCTGGAAGGGCGCTGCCGGTTCCCGGACATCGCTGCGTTGATAGAGACGGTGCTGTCGCGCTCGCCAGCCATGCCGGCGCGCAGCGTAGACGATATTCTGGCTGCAGACGGTTGGGCGCGCCGCGAGGCGCAGACTGCAATCGCCGGCCCTGCAGGAGTCCATGCATGATTCCGACTTCCGGCCCGCTCGAGTGGCTCATCAATGCGGCCATGTTCATCGTGGCGATCGGCATTCTGGTCGCGGTGCACGAGTTCGGTCATTTCTGGGTCGCGCGCAAGGTCGGCATCCGCGTGCTGCGCTTCTCGATCGGTTTCGGCAAGCCGATCTACCGCCGCATGCTCGGCAAGGGCGACCCGGTCGAGTTCGTGATCGCCTCGCTGCCGCTCGGCGGCTACGTGAAGCTGCTGGACGAGCGTGAAGGCAACGTCGCCGAGCCCGACCTGCCGTTCGCCTTCAACCGCCAGCCGGTGTGGAAGCGCATCGCCACGCTCCTGGCCGGTCCGGCGTTCAACATGATTTTCGCAATCGCGGTGTACTGGGTGTTGTTTTCCATGGGCGTGCCGGCGCTCAAGCCGATCGTCGGCGAGGTCACGCCGGACTCGATCGCGGCGCGCGCCGGGCTGCGCTTCGAGGACGAGATCGTGCAGGTGGGCTCGCGCCCGACCCCGACGCTGGAAGCTGCGACGCTGGCGATCGTCGAGGACCTGACCGACGACGGCACCATCGACATGCACGTGCGTGGCGTGGATGGCTCGGAGCGCGACGTGTCGCTGGTCGCTGGCGCACGCAGCCGCGAGCTGACGCAGCCGGATGCTCTGCTGCCCGGCCTGGGATTCGACACCTGGCAGCCGCGGGTCAAGCCGATCATCGAAAGGATCACGAAGGGCAGCGCCGGCGAACGCGCCGGGCTGAAGGTCGGCGATGAGATCGTGGCCATCGACGGCGAGCCGATCACGTACTTCCAGCAGCTCGTCAATCACGTCCGGCCCAACCCCGGCCGCACCGTTACGCTCCAGGTGCGCCGCGACGGCGACGTTCGCGACCTCCGCGTCACGATCGGCGAGGACACGCAGGGCGGCACGAAGGTCGGTCTGATCGGCATCGGGCCGCGCTCCGATCAGCGCATATCGACCGGCCGCACCGAGGACGAAGTGCGCACCCTGCAGAAATACGGGGTGGTGCCCGCCATCGGCCAGGCGGCCACGCAGACGTGGGACAAGTCGGTTTTCACGCTGCGGATCATCGGGCGCATCATCACCGGCGACGTGTCGTTGCAGGCGATCTCCGGACCGATCGGTATCGCGGAAACAACAGGCCTGGCCGCGCGGCTGGGCTGGCGGCCGTTCCTGAACCTGCTGGCGCTGATCAGCATCAGCCTCGGCGTGCTGAACCTGCTGCCGATCCCGATTCTCGACGGCGGACAAGTGGTTTATCAGCTGGCGGAACTGGTGAAGGGCCGGCCGGTCTCAGAGCGTGCACAGCTTCTCGGCCAGCAGATCGGCATCGCGATGCTGATCCTGATGATGACGCTGGCGTTTTATAACGACATCGCACGACACTTGAATTGAGTCAGAAGGGGTCCCGGCCGATGCGATTGAAGTCGATCATCCGCGCTACGCTCGCGCTCGCGGCCGCGAGCGCCTGCAGCGCTGTCGTGGCCCAGGAAACGCAGGAGCTGCCGAAC